>CAJYHH010000621.1 GCA_913773825.1 Candidatus Sericytochromatia bacterium
GCTCAGTCGTATCAATATTCATTGAGCGGGTTTTGTAACCAACAGCTCCGCTGATAGCCCCGGCTCCCATACTTGTCAAAAAAACACTGGAACCCACAGCTAAAGCCATCTTGGCATCTTTAGCGAAAATGCCGATCGCAGCAGCTGAGGCAAATCCTGCAACGGTCCCCACAATCACGCCAGTCATCGCACCAACGGCGGCTCCCGTCTGAACGCTTTGAAAAGGAACCCATTCACGGTTTTTCGCCGCACCCTTTGGATGACGATGAAAAGAAAGCTTGTCCTGCTGAGCCAAAGAAGTCTGGATTGATTGAGACTCTGTGGCTGGAGTTTGAGCGGGCTTTTCGGCTTGGGTAAAAACAGATTCTAATTTATGCATCATGCGATCCAGGGTTGGATGGCCATTTATATGTGTCATAAGTTTTACTCTTTCTAAGAAGTTATCAATTTGAGTCTTTGTTTTCAAACAAGCTTGTCTGAGAAAGACACCTTAATACCCAAGTGGTGTTTAAATTTTATTTGATTATCTAAAGATTCACAACGCATCAATTTGCTGCATTTACTTTATGTTTATTTCAAATTTCAAGAAAAATAATTCAATCAAAATCAAAAAGCTCTTTCATAAAGTGGCCACAATATGAAAGAGCAGAAAGCTATGTTTCGCATTTGTTTTGAGGAAACAAAAATGCGTTAATTGATTTTTATTATAGCCAGAGAAAAACCGGCTGTGAATGCAGCAATTTGAAGCAGAGCAATTAAATAACTTGTTTTAAGTTATTTATGCAACAAAGTGATGCGTGTTCTAAATTTAGCTTTTTATTTATGCTTAATAGTGCTATATCAATTTAAAATTTATTATTGGCTCAACCGGCCTGTTAGTGGAGTTTTGCTTTATATGCCTAGTTTTAAAAAATTGTTAATTGTAGATGGGGATATAAACTATTGTCAGACTTTGGCTAAACGCCTATCACGTCGTTATCAAGTGAGTATCGCAACAACAGCAAAAGAAGCCCAACTTCAAATTCCCTCACAAAAATTTGATTTAGCCATTATTGAACAACGCTTGCCTGATGCTAACGGTTTGAGTCTCCTTGAATTTTTACGTTCGCAAGCTCCGCACTGTCGGGTTTTAATGTTGACTTTAAAAGGGAATATTTCAAGCGCAGTGGAAGCGATGCGTCTGGGCGCTTTAGATTATTTACCAAAGCCCATCTCACCTGAGTGCATTCAAGCAAGTCTGCTTGGTAAAACGTCTGGCAGCCAGCTTGATTTAGATGAGCGGCCTTTAACGTTAGCAGAAAACGAACAAAATTACCTTGAGTTTGTCATGATTCAGTGTGGTGGCAATATTAGCTATGCAGCTCAGTGTCTGGGGATTCATCGTCAGAGCCTACAACGCATGCTTAAACGGGTTGTTACGCCTAATTTGTAACTTATTCTACTGCATCATTTTGAAGCAGGATCTAGTTTAGGACTAGAGATTCTATGGTTTGGTGTGCTTCAATTCCTCGAATAGCTATAAATTAGCTTTCACTTTGCACATCAAATCATGATAAGGAGCCTTTTTAATGAAAGTATTTTCTCAACTGATCCTACTTGCTGTTTTTACGGCCTGTCTATCAGGCTGCCCCAGCGAAACAAGCCCTCAAGAAAGCCCTGCTTCAGAATCTCACACTGAATCACATTCAGAATCCAGTGCCCCAGCCAGTCCAGCAGCAGTCAACTTAGTGGGTGACCCAGCCAAAGGGCCAGCATTAATTGCATCAAAAACCTGCGGTACTTGTCATACAATTAAGAGCATTCCAACAGCTAAAGGAACGATTGGCCCAACTCTTGATGGGATTGCAAGCACTGCCGCAACACGCGTAAGTGGGCTTGATGCAGAAGCTTATTTGCGTCAGAGCATTGAACAGCCTCAAGCTTTTGTGGTGCCTAAATTTCAGCCCATGATGCCTGCTTTGCGAACAACCCTGTCAGATCAGGAATATGCAGACTTAATTGCTTATTTATTAACGCTAAAGAGTTAATTTAAGCCAACAAGTTCAGCGGTCTGATTCTGAATCAGACCGTTTTTATTTGCAATTGGCCAGAAAAAAACCTCGCGACCCAAGAAAAATCGCGAGGGAAGAGCTGAAAAACATCCATAATAAAACTTCATAATGATAAAGCCTTATCATGACAATGGCCATTGCGCTGATAAGGCTAGAAAGCTATGACGCACAACGGTTTTGAGGAAACATTAATGCGTGAATTGCTATCATCATAAGCCAGTTTTAGCCGGTTGAGAATGCAGCATTTTGAAGCAGGCTGTTATCAATGTTTGCTGTTTAAAACATAGACAGCAAGCCCCTCTAACTGTTTCTCGCTAAGCTGAGGAAAAGCTGGCATCTGAGGATAATCAGGTCTTTTTTTACCCGGCGATTGGACCCAAGCCTTAAAATCAGCGGGTTTAGACCCATAGATCTTGACCATTTCTGTCATCGGTGGCCCAACAAGTTTCGTTTGAGCAGCATGGCAACCGGCACAGTTTTGCTGAAAGGTTTTTGCGCCTAACTCAGGCAAAGGCAAACTGGCTTCAGCTGCTTCAGCTGCTTTTGCTTCGGCAGCCGCAGTCTGTACCTGACGTTCATAGCTCGCTGTACGAATTTGCATTTGGTGCTTATGTGAAGCGAGAGCCGTCTCACGATAAAGATGTCGACCTGATACCATCAGCAAGACCGTCAGACTCAGCAGACCGCCAATCTGGATAAACCGTTTGCCTGGTAAAGGAGACTGGAGTTCTTTCCAGATCAGCCAGAGCGCAGGTAAAGCTGCGAGGATGCCCAAACCAATACTGCCAAGCATGGCTGCGCTAAAACCATGACTAGGCAAAGTGACCATAACCAGCGGCCCGGCTAGAAACTGCAGGCAGGATGCACCAAGAGTCAGAGTATAGCCCTGTTTAAGAATTTCCTGTCGATTCAGGCCAGGCAAATGGGCCTCAAAATCATATTGTTCACGGCGAAAATACCCCACCAGTGCCAGGCCTGAAACCCCCAGCGAGGCCAGCAGAAAATGAAAATAGCGCGGCAACACGCTTGGCACGCTCAAAGCTGACAAAAAGCCCTGAATACTAAACCAGCGATCAGGAAACAGCATGAGGGTGGCATTTGCCAAAAACACAAAGGGAATCAATAAAAACAGCCCACTGGCACATATTCCGATCCCAAGATGTAAGCGCTTGTGATGGCGCATGGCCTCCCATGAGTACTTATGCAGGTAGGTCAGCACAAAAGCCAGCGTAATTGTCGGAATCAGCATAATCCACGCTAATCCCGTCAGGCTATTGGCCGTATAAAAATAAATTGTGTAGAGCACATTAATCAGCAATAAGGGCGCGACGCCTAAGACCACCGCCAGACTTTTGTTGACCGTAACGGTTTTGGCAATTTCATGCGCCAGCTCATCATAAGCTGGCTTACGTAGACCTCGCCACTCATAAAAGACTGTTAGCAGACTACCGCCCAGCATAAGATTCACAAACAGAAGATGAGCCAGAAACGCTATCACCAGCAGCACAATTAGCAAGGGTTCAGGGGCAGGTAGCGGCAGCGGTATATCGCGCGGAAAAGGGGTTTGAGGAGACATAATCAGGGAATCCTTTCTTGAGTCGGATCAGATGTCGCATCGGGATCGTTCAGGTCATAAGCTGGAGGGGCCGCCAGCTGACCGATCCCGACACTTTGGGCGCCAGGTAACTGGCCACCGGTTTGTAAACTCACCAGATAAGCTGCTAGCGCCTGACGCTCACGTGCATTACCTGGGAAAGGGGGCATATAGCTGCGGCTGGTATGTAAAGTTGAAATAAACTGAGCAATTTTGTCTTTTTCCCAGGGCTGTTTGCCGTACATACGATTGAGCTGCACCCGGATACTGTTGACGCCATTCACCGTATGACAACGGGTACAGGTCAGCGTAAACAAGGTCTGGCCAGCCTGGAGTTCGTTTTCAGAAGTAATTTCACGCACAGGTGTATAGGTCGCATGTGCCAGCAAGCCATCGCGCTGCAGCAGAGGATATTCCTGGACGCGAATCCCGTTAGAGTACATGTACTGACCAATGGCATAGGGTTTGCGAATAAACTCTCTGACGCGTTCAAAGCTGCCCAGACAGCCCGCCAGTACAAGGGCAGGTACCACAGCGGCATAGCGAGGGACGCGGAATCCGGGGCTGGTCATGGCCCCCGCAGTCAGCAGTAACAGCACAATTCCCAGGCCCGTAATCATGATCAGCAGCATGGCTTCATGCCAGTTGCTAAACGCCTGAGTTGCGACGGCGGTGGCCAGATTGGCGCGCATGGCACCCGGTACGCGCTGCCAATACCAATAAGACGCGATAGCGCACAAAGGCAGCCAAATCAAACTCCAGCGCGAAACTAAACTGACGGCTTTTAGCCTTAAATCTTCATCTCGTCGACAAAACCAGCCGGTCAAAGACAGCACCACGGTGCCGGCCATCAGCATCGCCAAAGTGGTTCTAAACGCTAACTGGGGAGCATAAATCGGATTGAAAAATCCGTTAACTAAGGTGTGCTGGCTCATCCAGTTACCTGGATCCATCATAAAGCTCAGAATCGCGACGATCAGCACCATCGTAATCCATGAAGCAATAGATAAGATAATGCCCCAGCGAATATGACGTTTTTTTGCTTCAGGCGATTCCAAAGAGCGCTTCCAGCTCAAAAAATAAACCATAATTAAAGCAACTTCAGTTACAAAAACAAGCCATTCGGTAAACCAAGCCCAGAAAAAGACCCGGATTAAGCTACCAATCGCCACAGGATTGACTAAAGAAGTTGAAAACCAAATGCCAACACCGGTTAAAGCACCAACTGTTGTGGTAATCAGAAAAAACGTTTTCATGATCCGTTGCGCCAGCTCATCCCAGCGCGCGTCACCACTTCGGGAGCCTTGCCACTCAAGCAAGGTAACAAGCGGAATCCCGCCAACTGCAAGCGGGTGATTAATTAAAACATGCAAAATCGCAATCACGGCGATCAGAATACGGTTATTGAGAAAATCCAGATGGAAAAGTGGAAATTCCATCTTTGCCTCCAAAGTGATAGATTATATTTTCACTTTATCGAGACTATAAGCCTTACAGGAAGCAGGTTTCTGCCACAGTTTATGGCACCCCCCTGCCGCATTTTGTAGCAAGTAAAAAAACCCTGATTGTTTTTATAAAAACAATCAGGGTTTTTTTGAATGATCAGAGTCTGACTCAGAGTATAGATTAACGGCTAAATTCGTTCAGCACCGCTCGTCCACCTGAAATCACCAAATCAGGCTGCTCAAGCAGCTTGAACTTTTCAAACGGATTGCCTTTTACAGCAATCACATCAGCAGGAGCCCCCGCTGAAAGCGTACCGAGCCCGGCTATCCCCAGACGTTTACCAGCTTCCGAAGTTGCAGATTTGAGCACGCGCAACACATCACTAAAATCAGTGCTTTCACCACTGGTTAAATGCAGCATCATATGCAGCTCTTCGCCGTTAATCCCCCAGGGCACATTGTCATGACCGATTTCAGAGCCATAAATAAACTGGGCTTTTGTGCCGGGCTGCATGGCCATCATATGTGACACAGTATGGGTATTGCTGTGAATCCCTTTGCCATTTGCATTACAAGCGCCTAAAGTATCAATAGTCGTAACAAAGGTCATCCCTTGGCTAACGGCCTGCTGCAGCAGATTATCATCAATAGCGGCGCAGGGCATATGGGCAAGTTCATCAATGCCACTGGCCAAAGCACGCTTAAAACCTTCATTTTCACCCACATGGGCAATCACTCGTTTATTTAGCGCATGGGCTTTGGTGACAATCGCTTTAACGGTTTCTTCAGATAGCAGATTCCAAGGAGTAGACGGTACTGGAGCTGACCCATGGGGCTGCATCCAGGGGGCACCGGGTTCACCACCGGGCTCAAGCGCAACTTTAATTGCAGTCGCGCCTCCGGCCACCAGTTTTTCAACTGCGGCTTCAGCTTCTGCAGGACTGGCGATTGTCAGACCAATCTGATCATAGCCGCTGCTGCCGCCAAAAATATTTAACGGGTACCCGCCGGGTGCCTGCAAAATAGGTCCGGTACTCAACAGACGCAGCGTACCCTGCCCGCCTTCAATGGGCTGCAAGGGGCCACCGGTATCCTGAACCGTTGTAATCCCGTGAGTTAAAACTTTTTGCTTGGTCACATTCTGATAAGTAATATGGGCATGGGATTCAATAAAGCCCGGTAAAATTGCAGCTTCACCCAGGTCATAGCGGTTTCCGCAGAGAGAACCCAGTTCAGCAGCGGTCCCAACTCGAGCAATTTTATCACCTTCAATCAGGACAGCCGCATTTTCTCTGACTTGCGTGCCATCAAAAACACGGGCTGCGGTTAACAAACGACAGGTTGGCAGTGATCCCAGCTCAGGAGCGGGAGTAGCAGAAAGGCCTGCAAAAGAGCTTAAGCCAACCTGACAGGCAGATAAAGCAGCGGCAGACAGTAGCGTTGCAGACAGTAAATGAACAACACCTAAACCAAAACGAGACATATCTAGAAACTCCAAAGTAATAAGATTGAGCTATTGCGTAATTTTATTGCGGTCAACTGCGCTGACTGTATTATCGGTAATATTGCTGACAAAGGCCTTTTGGCCCCAGAAAGCCATTTTGTGATGGCCTTTACCCACCGCGACCGTTGCTTTGACGCTTAGCGCCGTGGCATCAATCAGGCTGACAGATGCTCCGCCATCATTACCGACCCAAAGTTCAGCTCCGTGGTCATGGCCTTCATGCTGAATCTGCATAGACTCGGGAGCCTGATAGATATGCACAGGCCGGTTGCCAACCGCGATTTTGCCTACCAGCCGACGATTGCGATAATCAATGACGGCCACTTCATTGCTGCCCGCCATGGTAATAAAAGCTCGTTCAAGACTCGGAACCGTCACCAGGGCTGTCGGCGTCTGACCGACATCGGTCAGGGTTACTTTTTCTTTACTCTCGAGATCGTAGAGCGTGACGGAATGTGAGGCACTGTTGCCAATCAACAGAACTTTATCCCGGCCCTCAAGTGAACCAATTCCCACCACAGCAGGATTATTACCCGCCTGGATGTCCTGAAGCCTACCGGAAGCTGCATCAAGAAGGCTGACGTTATTATCACGGCTGTTTGACGCGGCCAGCACGGTTTTGCCGACAGCCAGCGCCCGGTGATCGTCATTCACATTAGTCTGGCCGACTGTCAGCTTACGCTGAGCAGGCGCTTTATCAAAGCCTTGGGTAAAATCAAGCTCGACAATCGCGGTCTCTCCCGCCAGCGAAACCCAGACTTTACCAGCTGTTTCACTGGGTACAACCAGATCTGGCATTTTGCCAACACTGACGCTTTGCAGCAGCTTATGAGACTGAGCTGGATCGTAGACATGCAGCTGGCCCGCATCAGGATTGACGACGAGTAAGTATTTACCATCATGACTGGCTTTAACATAGCCTGGATGGCCACTTGGAACTGTCAGAGTCGCGACAACTTGATTACTCTGGGCATCAATGACAGAAATTGTATTTTGTTCACTGTTGGAGTTATAAACAAACCCTGCTGCTGCCGCAATGCCGTGAGGGGCCTTGCCAACCGGAATCGCCGTAGAACTGACACTAGGGGTCGTGGGGTTAGTCGGTAAGGTCGGTTGGGGGGATTGGCAGCTGATCAGAACCAGGCTGACCAGAGACGCACACACGAGCGAAGAAATTGAACGCATAATGATTCTCCTAGATGTAGACACGATCTTTCTGGCCAGTAAAAACCTCAGGCCAAAGATAGACTTTACCAATGTACCAGTAGCCGAGCAGCCAAAAGCATAAGCGGTGCGCATCAATTTGTTGCGTCCACGACGGGTTGTGTGGCAATCACATCAGATTGAAGGAACTTAAACGCTTGCCGCAGGCTCTAGATCAGGGACGTCATGACGTTATAAATGATGGTCAAGAGGATCAGAGTCAGCACTGGCTAAATATTTCAGGCCCATGTTGAGCAAATCTGTGGGAGTTTCTGCAGCCCGGTTAGCAGAATGATAGATGTCTGATGCTGAGCATCGTCAGTCTCACTGCCACGCCTTTGTCCTTTTCGCCCACCACAAAACGATGGCTCTTGCCGCAAACTCAGGAGCTTCCGCATGTGTTTAACGGTTCCAGCGAAGCCGCTAGTAAAAATACAGTTTGAGACTTTCGACCGAATCGTTAAGCCGGACAAGTTGATCAAACCTTAGAGTTAAAGCTGTCAGCTGGGCGCAACAGATCAAACCCGCTCAAGTCGACCGCAACTAGCTTCAAATCAGCAAGCAGCATCTGCAAAATCGAACTCACCGATTCAGCTGAAAGACAGAGTCCAAAACGCATTAGTCAGCAGCTTGTTGCGCGAGAGCACCCGCAGGTTAGAGCCCTTGTGCTTTTCAACCAGACAGTTGTTAGGGTCTTCACATTTCAGCTTAGTATCAATCGTATAGTAGTTCAGAAAGCAACTTGATGCAATTTTTGGTCAACGACATGACAAGCGCGCCCTTGAACACATCAGAACTGAGAAAATAAGTTTCACGTCACCAAGCGTTTGCGGAGTTTTATTACGGATGATAAGCTGATGAAATGCAAAAAGCTTTTATGGCATTGCTTCTTGCAATGTTGCTTCAGGCTGCTCTTCCGCTGAATGAGCTGCCTCAGTTACCT
>CAJYHH010000622.1 GCA_913773825.1 Candidatus Sericytochromatia bacterium
ATCCGGCCAACCCTCTGGTCAAAAACCGGGCCAAAAATCTGAGCATAAATCAGCTTATAAACCCGATCAGGCTCGCGCTGATAAACCGCGTGAACATTCATTTGAAGTCCGCCAAGAGCGTCCCCCACGAGCAGAAGCGCCTAAATCACTGAGTGATTTTGATAACAGTGAGTTTCAGCGCATTTACGGCAAACACCCGGTGCGTGAAGCCCTGACAGCGGGCCGTCCTGTGTATAAGCTCTGGCTGGCTCAAAATCTCACACCGGCGATTGTGCGCGAATTTGAACAACTTGCGCGTAAAAACAATGTACCGGTCCAGCTTGTACCCCATTCTAAACTCAGCCAGCTTGTGTCTCATCTCGACAACCCCAATCATCAGGGCATCGTAGCGGAAACCGGCGTTTACGACTATGCCGACTGGGATGAATGGCTGACCAGCTTACAGGGCTTAAAAGCGCAAAACATCGACCCCTTTGTGCTGGTGCTGGATCAGATTCAGGATCCCCATAATCTCGGCGCGATTATCCGCACAGCAGAAGCCGCAGGTGTTCATGGCGTGGTGATCCCCAAAAACGGGGCAGTTGGCCTAAGCGAGACTGTCGCTAAATCCAGTGCTGGCGCAATTGAAGTGGTGCCGGTTTTACAAGTCACCAATCTGGCGCGCGCTTTAGAAGAGCTCAAAGAAGCCGGGCTTTGGATTATGGGCTTATCTGCCAATGATGGCCAGAATTATTTTAAAGTCAATCTCAAAGGCCCGATTGCACTAGTCATTGGCAATGAACAAAAAGGCCTGCGTCAAAACAGCGAAAAACACTGTGACCAGCTCTTATTAATTCCGATGCAGTCAACTCGCTCACTGAATGCTTCTGTCGCAGCAGCAGTGGCGATGTACGAAGTTGTGCGTCAGCGTCAGGTTTAAACGATGCTGCCGGATCTGGATTATCTAACACTGGATCCGACACTTTTAGAGCCGATTCTGGCTTATTGGTTTGAACAAGCCAAACCAGAGCGGATTATCGGCTCCACTGAAAATCTGGTCTGGCGCTGTCAGAATCTACAGACTAACAGCCCTTTTGTCCTGAGACTGGTTCATCATAGCCACCGCAATCAAGCCGCTGTTGAGGCTGAGCTGGCCTGGCTTGAACAGCTCGCAGCCGCTGATTTACCTGTCTGCAGCCCCTTTAAAACTCTACACAACACGCTGCTAGTGCCCTGTGAATTATTTGGTGAGCGTTTTTACGCCTCCGCTTTTAACTGGCTGGAAGGTGAACGTCTAGCCTCTGAAGCAGATTGGCCGATGGAGTTAGTGGTTAACTTAGGTAAATTAACGGCCCGACTCCATCTGCAAGGCAGAGCTTTATCAGCAGAACAACTGGCCTCACGACCATTCTGGGATAACCATACCCTGCAAGGTCAAACAATTGATTTGGCACCGTTTAAAACTGAACACAACTGGCTTAATCCGATTTACGCCAGCTGCCTGGAATCCTTACAAAAACTTCCTCAAACACCAGAGCACTATGGCCTGATTCATGCTGATTTACACAACGGCAATTTTTTGATTCAGGACCAGCAAATCCAGGTCTTTGACTTTGATGACTGTTTGCAGGGCTGGTATGCTCAGGATTTAGCCTGGATTGTCTATTCAGCGCTCTATAGCCGCACCCAGTCCCCGGAGCCTTTTGCAGCCTGGTTTAGTGAGTGTTTAAAGCGCGGTTATCAAACGGTCAGAACCTGGCCTGAGCTGTTTAGCGAACAGCTTGAATTGTTTTTTCAGTGGCGAGATTTACAGCTGCTGTTGTTTTTTAATCAGCGCTGGCCAAAGCAAAAACCACTCAAAATCCAGGCAGACAGCAAAAAATTGGCCACTCGCCTCAAAGCCGGTAAAACTCTGCTCGATCCAGTTTAACGATTGAGTTAACAACTGATTTAACCTCTGGTTTATGGGTAAGCTCATCTAAACCAGAGGGTTTAAACAAGCATTTTACCCACAGTTCCAGTATTGTCTGGGTTCTGTCATTTTTTAATGACGCAACGTGAGAAGCCAATCATAGCGTGATACTATCGCTTCATATTCCTTAGGAGGAAGCCATGATTATCACCACAACATCTACAGTCGAAAACCGTCCCGTCGAACTTTACATTGGCCTGGTCAGCGGCGAAGCTGTCATGGGCGCTAATATTTTCAAAGACTTCTTTGCTTCCATTCGCGATATTGTCGGTGGACGCGCCGGAGCTTATGAGCGTGAATTGCGCAAAGCCCGTGAAATCGCCACTGAAGAAATGACCCGCAAAGCGCTTGAAATGGGTGCCAACGCCATTGTCGGAGTCGATTTGGACTACGAAGTAATGGGCAACCAGGGCAGCAATATGATGCTGGTCAGCGTCAACGGAACAGCGGTGCGGCTGTAGAGCAGATGTAGCTGAGTAAGTACACCTTCGGTGTGGTTTAGAAGGTTTGAGCGCCTAACGGCGCGGTTTAGGGTGGCTGGTGATTAGGTTTTAGGGTCTTTACCTAAACCGGCAGCGCCAGCTGCCACAGACCTTCTCTAAACCGGCGCGCCCAGAGCCACACACCGACGCGCCACGCGCCACAAACAAGGCAGCCCCGCTGCCGTCTAAACCGGTGACTACGTCACATCTAAACTTTTACCCCTACCCCATGCTAAGCTATAGCCACGACAAAACAGCACAACCAGAGGAGTAAACAGCATGTTTGACAAAATGCTTTCCAAAATCGGTATCGGTGCAGCTAAAGTAGACACCGTCCTGCATACCAGTGAAGTGATGCGCGGCGAAATGGTCACAGGTGAAATTCATTTAACCGGCGGCAAAACCGCTCAGGAAATCAATAAAATCTATCTCGAACTCCAGACGAACTATTTGCATGAACATGATGAAGGGGTCAGCACTTATACCCATACCCTGCATCGTGTAGATATTGCAGAGAAGTTTGTGCTCAATGCTGGCGAAGAAGTCATTTATGACTTTGAGCTGGAAATTCCTCTGTCAGCGCCGATTAGCTTTGGTCATACCCATAGCTGGATTAAAACCGGCTTAGACGTCTCGTTTGCCTTTGATCCCAAAGATCACGATAATGTTGTAATTACCCCCGATCCGGCCACGGCGATGGTGCTGGATGCAGCTGAAAATCTGGGCTTCCAGCATACCCATCACAGCGGCCGCTGCCTGGGCATGCATACCCCTTATGGCGTGCCCTTTGTCCAGGAATTTGAACTGCGCGGGACTGGACCGATTGGCCGTCTGGTCGAAGAACTTGAGCTGCTGATTGTCGCGGATGCCCATGAAGCCCATGTGCAGATGGAAATCGACAAACGCAATCACGGCGTGATGGGCTGGATCGCGGATGAAATGGACCTCGACGAAACCAAAGTACGCTATCGGGTGCCGCATAATGGCCATTTTAGCGCCTCTGAACTCGAGCAAATGATTCGCAACTCGGTTCATTAAACGTGTTTGAGCATATTCTCTCGATTATTGGGATTGGCGCCTCGCGCGTGGATACCGTCCTGACACAGGCTGATGTAGTCCGCGGCCAGATGATGAACGGGGAAGTCAGAATAATTGGCGGCAAAGCGGATCAGAGCATTAACGGAATCGCTCTGGAGCTCGTCACGGATTACCGATTGCCTTTAGACATTCAGCGCCCTGGTTATGAGATTGTGCTCTGGGAACACAGCCTGAGTGAGACTTTTACACTCAAAGCCGGGCAGGCAAAAAACCTGCCCTTTAGCTGCCTGGTGCCCATGAACACGCCGATCAGCCAGGGCTCAGCTAAAATCTGGCTCAATACCAGACTGGACGTGGCTTTGGCTGTTGACCCCAAAGACCAGGATCCGCTGCAGGTTCAAGCTGAACCGGCAACGGCTCAATTGCTAAGCGCCGCCGCTGGACTGGGTTTTGTTCAGAGCAGCGACAGCGGCAGCTGTATTGGCGTCGAAGGCCAGCATGAAATCCAGGTGGTACAGAGCTTTGTCTTTGAACCTGGCCCCAATCTTCAGGCGGGCCTATCTGGCATTACCAAGCTGGAATTAATTGTTTTAGCCAATAGCTATGACGCCGAAATCCAGCTCGAAGTCAACCGCCCAGAAGCGGGTTTATCGCGCTGGCTGCCGGATCAGGCCGCTTATAGCCCACAGGCTAAAAACCGCGCGACGTTTAGACTCCGACACGATCTGGCCTTT
>CAJYHH010000623.1 GCA_913773825.1 Candidatus Sericytochromatia bacterium
TAAATGGTCAATCACGGTGTCTTTAAGCTGGGCTTCAAGCCCACGCCGGACCACTTCAACTTCAGGCATTTCAGGCATTGAGATCCAGATCCTTTAGAGGGGGTTGGGATTTTTGAGCCTCGTCATAACGACGCCCGGTTTGCCAGATTGCAATCAGCCAGACCGCCACAAAACCAAGCCCCAGCGCCAGTAAAAGTGTGCCTTGTTGAAAATCACCCAGCGCCAGCCAGACAGCAAGCGTACCTGTAATCAGCAATTGCAAAACCGAAGCCGTTACGTCTCCCAGGCGCATCACAGGGCCTTCAATGAGAGGCTTAAATTGAAATCTTACGGCTTCGGAGGTGGGTGTGTATAGGAGTTCTTTGGTGGCATTATTGAGAGAATAATTTAGCCCACCCCCGACTATCAAAAGAACCTGCACAGCAATCACTTCAAGCGGGAACATCAAGGCTACAGCAGCCAGAGCATAAAATAGCGGCAGAATCAGCACCACCCAGCGCAGCCCCCAAAACTTAAACAGCAGGCGGGCTACAACCATCAATAAAAAGACCCCCAGAATCCCCTGATAAGCATAAACATCAGAAAAAACCTGCCGGGTCCGGCTTTCAAGTGCATCCACATAGCGCTTGTAAGTTGCGCTTAATTGTTCAGGACTTTGGTGCAGCTCAGCGCCCATTAACTGGATCTGCTCTGACTGACGCTTTTTATCCAGGCGTTTAAGGGCATAAATTGATTCAAAATGGGCCCCTTGGGGATCACTGGCCTGGAAAGTCTGCTGATAAACCGTTCGGGCACTGTTGCGATCAATCTGGCTATAAGCCTGAAACTGAACAGCCATTGAAATCAGCGCTAAAGCATAGACCATCAAAGCCAGACCGCGCACATAGCGATTGCCCACTAAGGCAAATAAGTCTTGCCAACCGCGCGAAACGTGCTCAGAATTGCTTTTAGCCGCATGGGTTGTTTGAGTTTGTTCGCCCCTGCGGACCGCCAGCAGAATCAGCCCTAAAGACAAGCCCATCCCGAGAGTAGAAAACAATAAGGCCCAGTCTTTAAAGACCGAACCTGCCAGCCAGGAAGAAAGTTTGGCGCCGGCAATATTGCCCAGGGTAGCGCCTAAGGCCACAAAGCCAAAACAGCGTTCAGCCTGACGAGGTGAAAAAATCGTGTTGATTACACCCCATAAAATCGAAAGCACCAGCGTAAAATAAACCGAGGCCCAAAGATAAAAAATCACGGTCCCCCAGCGGCCGGCAATCGGCAACAACAGCAAAAAAAGCAGCTTACAGCCCATCATCACCGCAAAGGTTATCCCCATCAGGCGATAACGAGGGATGCGCCCCACCCAGTGATTAAAAAACTTAGCGCTTGCCAGTGACAATAAAATAATCGGCACCGAAAACCAGGCCTGATCACGTGAGATGTAATAAGTCAAAAACATCGAGTCACGCAGAGGCTTAACAAGATAATAAGACAGCAGCAGAAACAACAGGGCGAAAAAACTCAGTAGAGCAGGCAGCTGTTCCCCGGGCTCAGCCCCTGTCAGGCCTTGAAACGCGCGCTTAAGCATGCCAGATAGTTTAGCAGATCAGCAGGTCTGTAAACTGTGACTGAGAGCCAGCCCCAGTTTGTTAAGCTCTTAATTAACGCCAATAAACGCAAACAATGAAAAAACCGACGAACTCGTGAGAGTCCGCCGGTTAAGAGCTTGTTTAGAGCCTGCTTATTAGAGCAGGTTCAGAGCCGACTGCGGAGAGATATTGGCCTGGGTCAGTACAGCGGTACCGGCCTGGACCAGAATCTGAGCACGCGTGAGGTTGGCCGTTTCCTGAGCGAAGTCCGCGTCACGGATACGTGATTCAGAAGCAGCCAGGTTCTCACGAGAAACCTGCAGGTTGGCAATGGTGTATTCCACGCGGTTCTGGAAAGCGCCCAGACGTGAACGGACGGTATTGACGTAATCCAGAGCGTTGTCTACAGCGCCAATGGCGTTCTGAGCTTTGACGCGGCTGTCTTCGTCGTTGGTGCCGAGTACGTTAATAGTTTCCAGACGCAGAGCCTGAGCGCGCAGATC
>CAJYHH010000624.1 GCA_913773825.1 Candidatus Sericytochromatia bacterium
CCAGACTGGCCTTGGGTAATCGCTGCGCCAGCAGCTGACGGATCAAATAAGGGAGTGTCCAGAGCCTGTTGTGTATCATAGGCGGTGCGGGCATCGCTGATCAGCTCTTTAAAGGTTTTGCCAAACACCAGCTTCATGGTGTAGGCCAAGCCTTCAGATGTACACTCAAGGTTATAGACCGGCACCACATTGGGATGTTCAAGCTGGGCCGTAATCTGGACTTCGCGGACAAAGCGCGATAAAACTTCAGATGATAAATTGACCTGTGAGTGCAGGCGCTTATAAGCCACTTTGTGCAAGAGGGCGTTATCCTGGGCTAAAAAAACCTGCCCCATGGCCCCGGCGCCGACCTCCAGAATCAAGTCAAAGCGAGAGTCAAAATAACTGTCTGACTGAGCCTGAGCAGATGAAAAATGGGTCTCTGATGTCTGTCTTTGATCCTGATGAGTAAAGATCTAGGTGGCCTCTAGATCTTCTAGATGGGTCACTTCAACCGTTTCATCTTCTGATAGATTGGCCGAGAGATGCGCGTTTAGTTTTTGGGCCTCTGAGGACATCTACTCATTTTAACCCAGAGGAGTAGGGTAAAATAGGCTGAATCCGGTGCGTTGTGGGTCTGACTTGATTCTCCTCACCGCCCACATCCCTACAGGTATCCTGCATGTTTAAATATACTCTCGAAGCGGTCTGTCCCCAGACCGGGGCCCGTGCTGGCCGCTTCAGTACACCGCATGGTCACGTTGAAACCCCTGTGTTTATGCCCGTTGGCACCCAGGCTACGCTTAAATCGGTTCCCCATCGTCCGTTTTTGCTTGAAATGGAAACCCAGATTATTCTGGCCAACGCTTATCATATGTTTTTGCGCCCCGGCACCGAGCTGGTCAAAAAAGCCGGTGGCCTGCATAAGTTTATGAACTGGCCGCGCCCGATGTTGACGGACTCAGGCGGCTTTCAGGTCTTTAGCCTGGCCTCACTGCTTAAAGTGACTGACGAAGGGGTGAAGTTTCAATCCCCCCGTGATGGCGCTTATCACTTTATTAGCCCCGAGCGCGCGATGCAGATTGAAAACGATCTGGGTGCTGATATCATGATGGCCTTTGATGAGTGCCTGCCCGCTGACGCTGACTATGCCCGTACGGCTAAATCGATTAAACGGACCTTTCAATGGGCAGAGCGCTGTCAGGCTGCCCATGCCCGTAAAGACGATCAGGCTTTATTTGGCATTGTTCAAGGCGGGATGTTTAAAGACTTACGTGAACAAAGTGCCGCAGAGATTACCTCGCTGGATTTTCCGGGTTACGCAATTGGCGGCTTAAGCGTGGGTGAAACCATGGATCAAATGCATGAAGTTTTGTCCTGGACCGCTCATTTATTGCCAGCTAACAAACCCCGTTATCTGATGGGGGTTGGCACACCGATTGACCTGCTTAAATCTGTTGCCACCGGCATTGATATGTTTGACTGCGTGATTCCAACCCGTGTGGGCCGTCATGGTCAGGCAATGGGTTTAAATGATCGCGTAATTTTAAATAATGCTAAAAATCGCGAAGACTTTGGGCCTTTGTTTGATCACTGTAAATGTCATACTTGCCAGAACTACACCCGGGCGTATATTCGCCATCTGTTTAAAGCCGGTGAGCAATTAGCCGGTACCCTGGTCAGCATTCACAATATTTATTTTCTGGTTGATCTGATGCGCCAGGCGCGTAAAGCGATTTTAGACGGCCGTTACGGTGATTTTTTAACTGAATGCGGGGTGGCTTATCAGCCGTTGACAGACTCAGTCGCGGGCGTCTAGGCATCCCCTGTTGCCAGGATGTTGTCCGGCAAGACAGGTAAAAGTAAGCAATACCCGGATTCTGGGCCGCTCAGGCTCTGAATCCGGGTTCCCAATAAATGAGCCAGTTCCTGACAAACTTGTAAGCCAATTTCTGGTGAAAGTGGGCTGCTGGGTATAGTCTCAGAGGACTGATTTTCAGTGGCAATGTCGATGCGAATGTAATTTTGCTGGGGCACTGCTCGCAACACAATGGTTTCGCCAAAACCTCTGCCGCAGAGCAAATTGAGTAAACCGGAAACCAGCTCAGTCAGCAGATCCGTTTCTGCAATGACTTGTAAGCGGTTATTGCAGCGCAGGCGAATACTCAGCTCCTGACGTGAAAAATGTTTTTCGTAACGCTGTCTGAGCTGTTCAAAAATTGGCCGCAGGCTAACTGCTTCTCGCGCAATGGGCCACTGGGCAAAGCGATACCGGCTCCAGCCGATTAGCTGACCGAGAATGTGTCGCCCTTGTTCTGACTTGGTCAGAGCGTGATTAAAATAGGTGCGGCACTCAGGCTGATCCCATTGTTCTTCTGCCATTTCCAGCGCCATATGGGTCATGCCCACTGTAGAGGCTAAAGCTTCGGTTAATTTAATAAAGATCTCGTCTTTGCTCTGATTTAAAGCCTGCAGGCGCTGTTGGGTATCTGCGAGCTCCAGACTTGAGCGAATTCGCGCTAAAAACTCAACGGCATCAACGGGTTTGCGCAGATAGTCGACAGCGCCCTTGAGTAAGGCGGTTTCAAGATGGCCAGCCGTGGTCATCACGCCGGTACACATCACCACCGGGATCCTACTGAGCTTCGCGTCAGCTTGGAGTTGACGTAAAAACTCCAGCCCGTTCATTTCGGGCATATCCCAGTCACTGACAATCAGCTGCACGCTGCGGCGACGCAGAATTTCCAGGGCTTTTGGCGCACTTTGTGCTCTGAGTACGGTTAACGGCCACTGGCTCTGCTCGATGTAATCCATCAAAATATCGAGATTATCAAGTGAGTCATCAACGAGTAAAATGCAGGTGCCAGGCGGGATTTGCCAGTCAAATTGGCTGGATTTCATTCAGATGCCTCCGGTGTGACTGCCTGAGTTCCAGAATTCAGGACAGCATGAATCAAATAATTAAAAGTCTGTTCGTCAAAAGTATCTCC
>CAJYHH010000625.1 GCA_913773825.1 Candidatus Sericytochromatia bacterium
CAGCTAAAGGTCCACCTGTAATGTAGTATAAAGCCCGATCAGGTGTACTGCGCGACTCGGAATAATCGAGTTCCAGCATCGGGTGCCAGAGCCCGAGATGATAAATCCGTATAGTGCGATCGGGCTCAACTTTGGCGCGGATCAAAGGCCGTAATAAACGGGGTAATAACAAAGCATACTGCTCAGCCAGCCAGAGTGCGTCCTGGCCCGCTTTAAGCGGCAAACGCTGCACAGAGCGCACGTCTTTAATCCGACTGGGCTGTTGCGGTTTGGGCAAGATCAGCTTTGTTTTGCTTGGATGTGAATCTGTCAGTAATTGCAGCGGATCTGAGGGCTGCTGGCCAGCTTGCGTCTGAAGTGACAGCTGATGAGGTAAAGCATCACGACGCAGGCTCTCAATTACAGGCATCAGTAGTTCAGCCGGCATTCGACTCAGCTTGGCAGCCAGTAACAAAGACAGCTTGGGGGCGTTAAAGGGCAAAGGCAATACGGTCCGTGTGTGACCTTGTTCTGCTTGGGCAATGGCCTGAATCAAATCGAGATAACTCAACTGGCGTGGCCCAGCCAGGTCATAGCGCTGATGATAAGTCTGTGTATCGCCCAAAACATGATTTAAGAGACTGAGCGTATCTTTCAGACTGATCGGCCGTTGGCGGGTGCGCAGCCAGCGCGGCGCGGGCACAACAGGCAGTTTAGCCAGCTGACGCACCAGTTCAAGCGGCGCGCCACCCGCACCTAAAATCAGCGGCGCTCTCAGTAAGGTCACAGGAACCCCATAAGCGGCTAAAACCTGCTCGACTTCTAAGCGACTGCAGAGATAAGCTGGCAAAGGGGTCTGGTCGGGTATTAGATTGCCTAAATAAACAATCTGTTTAACGCCCGAGGATTGGGCTGCACGGGCAAAATTATCCGCCAGAATCAAATCCAAATCAGCATAAGAGCCCTGAGTCAGTCGAGCCGTAGGTGGCGGAGAATGCACCAGATAAATCGCATAGTCAACGCCCCTTAAGGCGTTTTCTGTCTGCAGCAACGAGAACAAATCACACTGACGCCAGATTAACCCAGGCTCAGTTGGATAGTCCCGGCGTGACAGAGCAATCAGGTTATAGTCAGAGCGTAAGGTCTCGATCAGACTGCGTCCAACAAAGCCGCTGGCACCTGCAATCGCAACTGTTTTTTTCATATCGCCCAGCATAGGCCAAATGCCTTCAGACGTCCAGAGGCCGAATAAAACGCTGATGTGCACGCACATAACAGTGATAAGGCTGTCCCTGACGGCTGCGTACTAACATCCAGGTATAACCGCGAGCATCACGCACGTTAAACAAGACCTCATCTGATCCGCCCCGGCCCAAATCAGCCTGTAAAACAGTCCCACGCCGAAAATGCCGGGTAATGCGCGCTTGGGGATTGGGTTCTTGCCGACAGTTTAACTGAGGCGTCAAGACACGCCAAAGTGCGCCAGCCGTGGCAGGTGCCGCTACCGTCCCTTTAACCGGGCCTGCATTAGTCAGATAATTGCCCACTGGGCTGATTTGAGCGTGAGTATACAAGTCAGTCTCCAAACCCTGAGCTTGAAAATGACAGAGCAGAATCGCCAGGGCAGCAAGCCCGGTTCGATTACAAAAATATGAAGTTTTCATCAAACGCTCCCGTTTTAAGCCCTTAAGCAGATCATCCCATATTGAATCTATTTTGCGAAATATTTTGAATTATCTGCTCTGGCATCTTATTGAAATTGGGCTTTTGGTATTATAGAGTGTTAAGAAATGCCCGTTGGATATCGCAAATTCAACTTATGTCTGAATTTCAACATGCTTTGAATAGACATATCAAACGGACATCTCTGTTTTGATTTTTAAGTAAATTTCCGTTACAAAACAAAAGGACTAAATCGTCACACATGAAAAAACTGCTTGCCAAAACCCTTATGCTGTCTGCTGTACTCATGAGCACTGCCGCTCTGGCCCAGAACCCCGTTGAAGCGCTCCCCCTGCAGCATCAGCATAAAGTTCGGATGCAGAATGCGACCCTGGACTTCACCCTGAATAATGCCACGGGTTACGACATCGAAGGCATTTATATCAGCCCAAGCGATACAGAAGAATGGGGCGACAACCTGCTGGAAGAAACCTTTGCTGACGGCGATAGCATCCCCTGGCAGTTTTCTCCCGAAGCAGAAGCCACCCACTGGGATCTGCGCGTTGACTGGGCTGACGACGAAGATGGCACCTTTGTCTACTGGCGTCACCTCGATCTGTCTCAGATCAGCTCAATGACCCTGCATTACGATGCTGACAGCGACAAAACCTCCGCCACTTTTAACGACTAATTCAATCGCTCAACTCTAAACAATCTGAGCTGAATTGAGATTTTTTCAAGGGCCAGACTTTTAGTCTGGCCCTTTTGCTGTTCCCCAAATAGGCCTACTCAAAACCGGTTTGACTCAACTCGCTTAAGTGTCGGGGGCTTGAAAAACCTCACCTGGCACTTTGCCGGGTGTTATTAACCGCTGAAGTTTGTCGTTTGGGTATCCATGCGCCAAACGCTGGCCCCGCTGCTGCCGCCCAAAAGAAAGTTGGGGTTTGAGTTTTGGTCGACGAGCAACGCAGGAAAAGCCAGTTTGTCAAACGGCCAACCCGGTCGATTAAAGGCAGACCACGTCACACCACCATTAATGCTCTGGTAGACACCGCCGCTTTCCAGACCCACAAACAAGTGATTGGCATTTAAGCGTAACCCGGCAATACTTTTGACCCGAGCATTCGGAAGCCCTGAGCTCACTTGGGTCCAAATCGAACCGCCATCATCGCTGCGCACCACGCCCTGGTTGTTATAACCAACAGCATAAAGACGACTGGCAATATCAGCGGACCCGCTCCAGATGCCTAACACAGGCCCCGTGAGTCCGGTGCTGATCGCACTGTCCCAGGTACTGCCGCTGTTGGTGCTTTTGCGGATTTGACCAGAGCCTAACCCGGCGACGAGATGCCAGGTGTTGATGCTGCCAGGCGATTTGACCGCCAGCGAATAAACATTGGCCCCACCCATCAAATCACTGCTCCAAGGAACAGGGGTAATCGGTGGAGCATTACAATTGAGGTTGGCCTGAGTGGTTTTGTACAAGCCGCTGGCTGTAAACGCCCCCTCACTGGCCAATCCGGCAAAGATCTGCCCATCAGCAGCCAATAAGGCCTGCACAGAAGCATTAGCCGGAAACGTATTATCAAAAGCATGCCACTCCCACCCAGATTCAGTGCTACAGGCCACCGGACTGGCCAATACCTGTACCCCGGCTCCTTCTGTTCCGGCATAAAGGTTGCCGTTGCTGTCAAAGGTCAGGCTGCGCACGTTGCGTGCCAGGGGGTTAGCACTCAGGCCATCGTGTTTGGCGCTCCAGGATGCACCACCGTCATCACTCAGAAAAATACCGCCCCCTTTTGTAGCCGCCGCAACATAATTGCCATTGCTGGGATGCTGAGCAAGAGCCGTAATATACTGAGCATACATGCCCGCACTTTTTTGCTGAATCCCGCTTGTGACTTCGGCAACGCCTCCGCCTTGTGTCCCCAGCATCAGATTAGCACCCGTTTTTTCAAAGGCGGTGATATGGGGATAATCAGAAGCTCCGGCGTAAGCAGGATGTGTCCAGGATCCCCCTACGCCTCCACCATTAAAAAACAGCGACTGGGCACGAGTTCCCACATAGACGGTGCCACTTTGGATGTAAAGCTGTGAAATATCTGCATTGGGCGCCAGACTAGATAGGGAGCCTCCGCCATATTCGCTAAAACCCGTCAGCGGAGCGGGGCTGAGCAAACCGCTGGTGTATCTGATCTGCGGCGTACTGCCATTTTGAATCGCCACGATCAGATTGCTGGCGTTATCTACGACGAGGCCCCGGATTTCACTGCTGCCGAAGTCGTATAACGTTTCCCAGTTAGCTCCGTCAATAGACCGGTAAAGCTTATTAACGGCCCCCCGCGAAGCGGCAAAAAATCGATTATTTGACGGCTGCAAAGTATCGTTTGACTTGGTGATGTAGTAAATATCTTGCCCAACCAGCAGATTGCCGGGGCCATTCACCGCTGTCCAGCTGACACCGGCATCGAGGCTCTGACGGATGCCGTCATTGGTGACGGCGTAGACATGAAGCGGATTGTTCGGGTCAATAAAGAGTTGATTGACGCGGCTTACTGGCGCTGTTATGTCCATGACTTTAGACCATAGAGCACCGCTGTTGGTCGTTTTGTAGATGCCGTCAGGAGTCGCGACATAGGCAACGGTGTCGTTGAGCGCAGCCAGAGCGGTAATCGAGCGGTTATCCAGCCCCTGGCTCGCAAAAACCCAGCTGTCACCGTTGTTATGAGACACATACACGCCCCCGGTTTCGGTGCCTGCATACAACAGCGTTGCGCTTCCGCGAGCCAGGCCGGTGATACGTCCGCCGACAGGGCCTGTAGCAGGCTGCCAATCGGCGGTATGCAAAGGCGTAAAGTTGAGCATCAGCCCGGTGGCGCTGGCATCGACACTCAACAGCTCCGCCAGCCGGGGCGGATTGTTAATCTGCTGAAGCGCTTGAAGGAGATGTGAGCCAGCCTGGGTTTTAGCCAGCGTAAAGTTTACTTCACTACTCGTCACCGAGGTGCCGGGAATCACAACTTCGGGACTGGTCAAGTCATCATAGCGCACCCGAATGGCCTGGCCGGGAACGGCCCCCAGAATTTTACCGGTCAGGGTACCGCCGCTCAGGCGATAAGCGGCATGTTGGGCGGTATCAAGGGTCAGCGAAGCGATCGCGTTATTGATCTCGGCAACACTTGAGGTTTGAGCCATGGACTCAATCCAGGTGGCCAGTGCAGCGGTATTGATCAGGCCTGGATGAAAGGCATAGCTTCGTGGAACAGCAACAAATCCGGTCAGAGCATCGATCAAGTCATGCATTTTGATCAAGTCGAGTTGACTGATCAAGTGAAGACGGCGCATTTCTGGAAGGGAGTTAGAAAGGTTCAGAGCTTCGATGATTTTAACAACGGTTGAAGTCCGGTAGCTGACTTCCAGACCGGTCAAGACATCATTGTGAACCAAAGGAAAAGCGGCTTGAATATTGGTGTTGGGTACGCTCTGATTCATCTCATCAAGCCCTTGCACCGCAATCATGCGAACTGCACCTTCGGGTACATCGCTGAACGTCAGGGTACTGGCGGCTGATAAGCTGCAGCGGTTGCTGCCATTTAGCGAAACAATGCCGTTACTAGCGGCTTCCAGCGGGTATAGATCCTGGGGAATACCGGGGCCAAACAGCCTGACACTCAGCTGGATCATGTTGCTGACCGGCCCCTGTTCCGGATCACCGTTACAGTTAATAGCCTGGGTTTGAAAACCCTGATCAAACATCAGATTGAGTTTCACCTGATAGGTTCCGTTGGCGAGGCGATGAGATTCTAATTGACCTTCCAGGGTGGGGGTGACAGGAGATTGAACCGATTTTTGCAGGGGCAGAGCAGGGATCGGAGCAGTTGGTCTGGGAGCCTGCTGACAACTGACCAAACCGAGAGTAAAGGCAAAGCCGGCTAAAAAACGCTTCATTAGTTCTGTCCTCCAGAAGGGTATACACTGCCGCCACCAATCGGCACAGTGATCAGAATGCTTTGGCTGTTGCCTCCTGTATAGGTCACGGTGATCCGGTAATATTTGCTGAAACCATCCAGCGAAATTTCACCGTACGTGTCTAGGCCAGGGGCTTGCCAATAGACTTCAGGCCCCTGGGCCGTAGCCGGGGCAAACTGACTGCCGGGGCAAAGCGTATCCAGGACGGTGGTATTGGTTTCGTCTACTTCCTGGCAGCTCCAGTTAAAGGCTGTGGGGCTTGGGTTGGCAACATTGACGCTGGTTTTTAACAAGGTGGGGAAACCCATGCCGCTCAAGATGGCCGGATCGGCCACAATCGGGGTCAGGACAGCAGGGCTATCTCCAACAACCACCTCCCCACTACCGCCACCACCGCCGCCGCTTGAGCTGGAGGACGAGTTGACGGGTGTGGATGTGGGCGTGGGCGTGGGTGTGGGTAAAAGCGGAGCAATTGAAGGGGCAAGGCTGGGAGCAGGCGAAGATGGATTACTGTCAGCAACGGGTACAGGGGTATCGGGATCCGGCTGAGCAGAGGGGCGGATAACCGGTGTCGGGGTCGGCGTAGGTTCAGGTTCGGGTACCAAATCCAGAATGGCCTGGGATTTTTGTCCTGTGCGAATGATTACCGTGGTATCAGCCTCTGCCAATAAACGCCCTGAACTGCTGAGAGCTTGGGCGCTCAGGCGTTTTTCTCCGGGGGATAAAGACTGTTGCCAACGGGCTTCTGTTTCCCCCGGTTTGCGTTGCAAAATGGTGCTGACGGTGGGCTCTCCCGAAGCCATAATACGCAGTTCGATGCGATCTGTGTCAGCGGGAATAACCTGGGTATTAAATCCAGCAGTGGGCCACTGCATCTTTAACTGTAAGGTGCCATCAGGCCCCTGCAAAAAATGCCCGCCACAACTGGCTAACAACGTGCAGGCCAAACTCCAGAACAGAATCGGGCTTCGGTTTTTCATACACAACAACTCCTTCATGGGTGCAATTGACTCTAATCTGTTTATTCCCTATTTTATCCAGTGTCCGTGTGAGCCCAGTCTCATCCCCCTTGTGATTCTGATGGGCAAAGCATTTATTTCAGCACCTACTAAAAAGTAACCTGCCGCGCGATTTTAAACAACTGGTCAAAACATGTATCAGTCGCCAACAAACGGTTCATCTTAGATAAAATCATATGATGGCCGTGAACAAATTAACGTGGTAGATTGTCTGCATCTCGGGCGTCACTTGTCTGCCCTAAATTCAAATAAAAGGAATATTCGTTTCAGCATGATGAAAAAGATCCTTGCGCAAACCCTGATGGTTTCAGCATTAATGGTCGGAACCTCTGCAATGGCATCAGCTCCTGTACAGGCTGTGCCCATGGGCCAGCAGCAGCGTTTTCAGGTTCAGAACGCGACTCTGGACTTCACCCTGCATAACGCAACTGGCTATGATATCGAAGGTATTTATATCAGCCCAAGCGATGCTGATGAATGGGGAGATAACCTGCTCGAAGAGACCTTTGAAGATGGCAGCAGCATTCCCTGGGTCTTTAGCCCCCAGGCAACCGCCACTCAGTGGGATCTGCGCGTAGATTGGGCTGATGATGAAGATGGCACCTTTGTCTACTGGCGCCACCTCAACCTCGATAAAATTGTCTCGATGACGCTGCATTATGACGAAGACACTGACAAAACCTCCGCAACCTTCAACGATGCAGGCGGAGAAGGTGATGAAGAAGAGGAAGAATAGCTTTTAGGGCGTCGGCCCAAAGGATGCTAAATTCTTTAGCTGAATCAGTTTAAACAAAGAGCCCAGATACTGTGTCTGGGCTCTTTTAATTGATTTGCTAAAACAACGCTGACTTGATTTAAGCCTTGAGCTAGCTAAAACCCGCGATAAAGACCGCGCTTCAGGAATTTGCCATAGCCTTTATGGCCTTCATAGACCGTATCGCGAACCACGACTTTGCCACGGCTAATCACGGTTTCAGCAACACCCTGGACTTCAATTCCTTCGTAGGTGTTGTAGTCCACGTTCATATGGTGCATGACGTGATTATTGACGCTAATCGTCTCTTTGCGATCAGGATTAAAAATCACAATGTCAGCATCGCTGCCGACCGCAATGGTGCCTTTGCGCGGAAACAGACCAAAGGTTTTGGCCGCATTGGTGCTGGTCAGCTCCACAAATTTATTTAATGAAATCCGATTGTGCACCACCCCGCCGTTATAAACCAGACTCATACGATTTTCAACACCCGGTGCGCCATTCGGGATTTTGGAAAAGTCATGACGGCCCAGCTCTTTTTGATCTTTAAAACAAAAAGGGCAGTGATCCGTTGAGATCGCATGCAGATCGCCAAACTTAAGTCCGCGCCAGAGATGTTCCTGGTTCCATTTTTCACGCAGGGCAGGCGTCATCACGTATTTGGCCCCTTCAAAGTCAGGCTTTTCGTAGTATGACGAGTCTAAAAACAAATACTGCGGACAGGTCTCAGCAAAAGCATGTACACCGCGATCGCGCGCTAAGACCACTTGTTCTAAAGCATCAGCTGAAGACAGATGCACAATATACACCGGTACATCAGCCACTTCGGCAATGCTGATTGCGCGATGCACCCCTTCCGCTTCCATACGGGTCGGGCGCGTTAAGGCATGCCACTTGGGCTCGGTTTTGCCTTCTTTTTGGGCTTGTTTGACAATTTCATCAATCACAATCCCGTTTTCAGCATGCATACAAATTACCGTACCGTCTTCACCGGCTTTGCGCATTGCGCGGTAAATCGTGGCATCATCCACATACAGCACGCCTGGGTAGGCCATAAACAGCTTATATGAAGTCACGCCGTCATCTGCTAAGCGCGACATTTCCTGCACACGCTCTTCTTCGAGATCAGTAATGATCATATGAAAGCCGTAGTCAATACTGGCTTTGCCCTGGGCTTTGGCATGCCAGGTATCCAGCGCTTCAAAGGTTGAGCGTCCTTTGCTCTGAATCGCAAAGTCAATAATTGTTGTGGTGCCGCCGTGAGCGGCCGCCCGTGTGCCGGTTTCAAAGTCGTCAGCTGAGACCGTGCCACCAAAGGGCATGTCCATATGTGTGTGGGGGTCAATCCCGCCTGGAATCACCAGCCGTCCGGCAGCGTCGATCACCTCATCAGCCTGGATATCTAAATCTTTGCCGATAATTTTAATCGTTTCACCCTCGACAAAAATATCCGCATGATAATCGTCAACAGCAGTCACCACTCGGCCGTTTTTAATCAGCATCGTTGACATGGACTTGGTCTCCTTTGAACTGAACGTCTTGATTTACTTCTTAACGGACCTAACCTACTTCGCTTTAAACGTCATAAAAAACTTACAATTACAACACAAAACAATCACATCCTGAGCTGATTAGCCCCAGAAGTTACGTCAGGATAACATGAAGAAGAAGAGGCGGCAGAGCCGCCGTGGTGGGTTATGAGTTTTGAGTGGTAGGTTAAGTGCTTGTAGCAGAGCCCGTAGGGCGATTCGATTAGCCGTTGCAGCTTTGCTGCTTACGGATATCGTACGCATCGCGTGTACAAGGCACTTGCCTGGGATGTTTGCGACGCAGGAGCATTACAGACCAGGACAGCATCGCTATGCAGAACCGAAGGTTCTGTAGTAATAAGACGAAAACAAAACAAAGATAGCTGATTGCTTAATCCATCTAAGCAACCAGCAAGCATAAAAATGAAAGCTCCAGCTGATCTCCCGTACAGACGCACGGATGTGCGTCTCTTCAGCCATTCAAAATATTCATCAAAGCTTCCCAGCTATTAGCTCCCGGCCTCCGGCTAGTAGCCACGAGCTACTAGCTCCTCCCGCATCTCATACCCGCCACGGCCGTCAGGGCTCTGGCTAAGCTGCCAGCGGCCAGCTTGTAAAGTGGGGTTTTGGCCTTTATAGAGCTGCTGGTAACAGCTCCAGAGATTGTAATCCAGGCCCAGCTCAAAAGGGCGGCGAGCTTTAACATTGACGCTAAACAGTCTTTCGTTAAGCAGCAGGGCTTGTTCAAGCAGTCCGTGCGGCAGCTGATGCTGGGTGCGCTGCAATAATTGAGTCAGAACCAAGCGGCATTCAGTGTAAAAGTCTGGAAGTTTAGGGCTTTGGATGAGCTGTTCCAGCACAAAGCTTTGGGTTGGCAGCCAGATTTGAGCGCCGCGGCCGTTGGGAGTTAGCACATATTCGGGCAGCCCCTGGCTCATTTCAAGCGCGCGCTGCTGTAAGAAGTTTCGGACATACGCCAGAATCGGGGTGTTAAAGGGGAGCGGGTCAGCTAAAAAGGCCAGCAAAAGTTCTCGATGTGAGATGCCGCCAAAGGCTTTAAGTAACAACAGCGGAATCTGCAATAAGCGACCGTGATAAAGAATCTGGGTCCACCAGGCTAAAACCCGCATCCGCTGCCAATCCGTAACGGGCATAGTGTTAGTAGCCACAATCATCTCCATGCTTTCTAAAATGCCGTCTAAGGGTGCAGTGGCGGGCATATACGGGTCAAGATAAGGAGTCTGAACTGTTTGTAAACCATAGCGTTGGCGGTATTCAGGCTGGGACATTTCAGCATTGGGCAATAAATAGACATTCCAGAAGCGCAACTCCTGATGCTGGCCCATATCCATTACCGCTTCAATCCCGCTTAATAAGCCAGTAAAGTCATCACCGGGCAAGCCAATTAACATGTCTGTATAGGTCGGGATATCTTCGGCTAAAAATTGACTAAGCAGCTCCTGATAAGCCTGAAGCGAAATATTATCGCGCTTCATCGCTGTCATCGCTGTCGGCGTCACTGACTGCAAAGAGAGTGTGGCGGGTAAATGTAAATCAGCGTCTTTAAGTCGTTTAAAGGCTTCAAAGGCTCTTGCTGACTGATTTTTAGTCAGCTGCACCATCACCTTACGCGGATAGCCGTGTTGACGTCTGACATGAGCCATCATGTCGGCAAGCTCCAGATCACGGGGCAAAATGCCAAAATTGGCGTCAGCACAATAAATCAGCTCAATCTTTTGAGCGGCAAACCACTGCATCTCTGCTTGTAAACGCTCTGACCCAAAGCGATGCACTTTTGTTGCAATTGCAGAGCCCCAATCACAAAAGCTACAAGAAAAAGGGCAGCCTCGATTGGTCTCCCAGACGCCGACCCATTTTTGCTGCGGATCAGCTTCAAGGATCGGGTTAAAAAAGCCATTGAGATAAGGCGAAGGAATCTGATCAAGGTCTTTAAGCCGTGGGCCTTTGGGATGGGTGATAAACTCACCGTCTGCATTGATCCAGCTAATCCCAGGAATCTCTGACCAATTGCCCTGGCTCTCTAAGAGCTGCAAAAACACCTGTTCCCCTTCACCGTGCACCACCACATCGATAAACGGGTTCTGACGTAAAAAGCCTTCTGCCTGATCAGGGACCTGAGGTCCACCAAAGATAATCAGGGTATCTGGCTGAACGTGTTTTAGCGCCTTAGCCAGGGCCAGACTGCGGCGAATATTCCAGACATAGACACTAAAGGCGGCAATCTCTGCTGTTGCTAATTTAGGCAGCATCTGCACAATCGGCTCACGGCGATAAAGCGGCGCTAAAAAGTGATAACGCCCTGGGGCCTGGGCCTGAACATAGCTTTGTAACAAGCCGAGGCCATAAGGCAAATACATGCGGCTTTCAACTTGTTCAGTAAACCCAATCAGCGCAAGCGTTTTCACTCATTCAGTTTAGCATCTGATGCTAATCAGCAAGCGCCTGGTAAGTTAATGTCCAAAAGTCTGGCACCACTTTTAAACTAAAATCCATACTCTGAGCCATTAAAATCCCAATTAGATTTTCACCCGGATCCACATACAGCGAGCTATTAAAGCCCCCATCCCAGCCAAAGCGCCCTGGGCTTGAAGCCAGATCAGCCCGCTGAGTATAAACACAAGCCCCAAAGCCCCAGCCTTTGTCATCCCAAAAGCCCGGAAAAAACGGCGAGCGGGCTTTTTGCTCGGGTGTAATCTGATCGCTGCTCATGGCCAGCACACTCGCTCGCGATAGCAGCCGCTGTCCTTGATAGACGCCCTGATTTAAAAGCATTTGCCCAAAAGCCAGACAGTCATCAACCGTTGACAATAAGCCCCCAGCGGCATCAGGAAAAGCCGGTGGCTGGCGCCAGATGCTGTCTTCAATCCCATCATGGAGCTCAGGGCCAGCTTGACCGGGCTGATAACAGGCCGCCAAACGTGAAAGAGAGCTGTCAGGCAGGCTAAAGCCCGTGTCTTTCATGCCCAAAGGGGCAAATAAACGCTCCTGCATAAAAGTCTCTAAACGTTGGCCAGCTGCCCGCGCAATCACCACTCCCAGCAGCATAAACGACACTTCATACATCCACTGCTGTCCAGGCTGAGCCATTAAAGGCAGACTGGCAAAGCGTTTTAGCCATTCATCAGGGCTCAGTGAAGTACTGTGCTGGCCTTTCACTGGCGCACCCAGCCCGTTCACCCCCAGGCGGGTCACGGCCTGCTGAATCGGAAAGTCTTTTGAAGGCAGCATAATCGAGCCAAAGCCCAAGCGCATCGTCAATAAATCCCGCAGGCTTGGTGTTCGTTCAGCTGGCACGGTGTCATCTAAGGGGCCATCTAAACGTTTAAGCACTTGCATCTGGCTGAGTTCAGGCAAAAGTTCATCCAGCGGATCGTCTAAGCGCAGCTTACATTCTTCTACCAGCATCAGCGCAGCCACAGCGGCCATCGGCTTGGTCATTGAGGCAATCCGAAAAATCGTATTGCGTTGCATTACCGGCCCGCCAAAAGTCTGATGCCCCAGAGTTTCAACCACCACTTCATCATCACGGCAGAGTAAGGTCACAAGCCCCGCTAATTTTTGACTGCTGACATAAGTCTGAAGCTGGTTCCGCATCCGTTTCAGCCGTTCAGGATCAAAGCCCTGTGAGTCTAATAAAGGTTCTGATAAATCACTCTGATTTGCTGTGTTAGACATCTTCACACTCCTTCTTAAAACACTGACAAGCCCTTTTTGCTGAGACTGTTACGGATATTATTTTCCGCCTGCTGCCTGTTTAGATTCAGCCAATTGTTTAAGCTTGGCTAAACCTGCTTCAAAATCACCGCCAATGATTGAATCAACAGAAACAAAAACGCTCATCACTTTGCCCAGAAAAAGATTGTCACCGCTCATAGTCCAGGTCAGACGGGTCTGATTCTGCTCAGGCGTCAGCGTAAACTCAGACAGATTAGTTGCGGCCATGGGCTCAATAAACTCAAGCTGAATATCGACTTTTTCAGGTCGAGCCTCTAAAATTTCCATCTTGCCTTGGCCCGCTTGAGGGCCTTCCCAGGCATAAGCCGCCCCTTTACCGCTGGCCGCACCGCTAAAACTGCGCTGCATAGCCGGATCTTTTTCAAACGGGGACCAGCTTTGCCAACGCTTAAAGTCAGCAATCAAGGGCTGAATCTGCTCAGGTTTGGCCGCAATCAGCGTCGAGCGCTCAAAGCGAAAGGTATCGGGTTTAGTTGCAGCCACAGCCATAACTGAACCGCAGAACACAACCCCGCCAGCCAGCAGACCGATTAGAATTTTTTTTATGGTGGGCTTCATTTTAAATGCTCCTCAAACACGTCTTTAAATAACTGAACCTGATCAGATTTAATTATTAGAAAATACGTTTTGTATATAAGTGAATAACTTATTCATTATACAAGTCTTGTTGCAAAAAACAAGTATCAAAAAGTATAATCAGGCCATGTCAAATAAAACCTATGGACAATACTGCGGTCTGGCCAACGCCCTTGAATTGATTGGCGAACGCTGGGCCTTACTGATCATCCGTGACTTATTGGTTGGCCCCCGACGCTTTAGTGATCTACACGCTGGTTTACCTAAGATCCCCACCAATATTCTCACCACCCGCCTTAAGGAGCTTGAACAGTCTGGGATTGTGGCCCGCCGGGCTCTGCCTCGTCCCAGCAAATCTGTGGTTTATGAGCTGACCCCTTATGGCCTTGAACTGGAAGATGCGGTTAAAGCATTAGGCTTATGGGGTGCCAAAACCTTGGCTGAGCCACGCCCAGAAGATATTATCACCCCAGACTCTTTGACAATGGCGCTGCGCACCACTTTTTGCCCTGATGCGGTTAAACAGAATCTTAATTACGAACTGCGCTTTGGCGACTTGATTCTGCATGCCCAAATTCAGGACGGCCAACTTACAGTCGGCCAGGGCGCCCTTACGGCCCCTGATCTGATTATTTATACGGGCCCCGCTTTTAAAAGCCTGATTGCCGGAGAACTCAGCCCCCAAGCAGCGCTAAATAGCGGAGCGGTCAACTTAAAGGGCCCCCCCGAACTTTTAGAACACTTTGTTGAACTGTTTCGGATTCCGGCCCCTGCCGCCTCAAACAAACCCGCATAAATTTAGCACTTTAGGCCAAAATCTAGATTCAAATCATTTTGAAGTTCTGGGTTCATCCTCCCACTGCTTAAAAGCCCAAGTACAATAGAAACTTACACACAGAAATAGCGAGCCAGAAACGAGAGAACCCGTGGCTAAAAATTCCGACGATAATTTTATTCCGATCAGCGCTGATGAACTTGAACGCGCGATTAGCGAAACCCAAACCAGTTTTGAATCTTCACCTCCTGCCGAAACTGAAGCAGATGAAGATGACTATGACGGAGACGAAGCGATCATTGACGTCTTTGATGGCGATGAATTTGATGTCGAAGACGATGAGTCTGACGACGAAGAAGACAGCGAAGATGAAGAGTTCGAAGAAGACGAACTCGATGAAGATGAGCTGGACGAAGATGACGAAGATGATGAAGATGAAGACTTTGACATCGATGAAGTAGAAATCGAAATTGAGACTGAGCATGAAGATGACTCAGACGATGAGGACGATTCTGATGAAGAATCAGATGATGACGAAGATGATGACGAGGACGCAGAAGAGGCTGACGATCATAAAGTCGCTGCAGTTGCCCATTCAGACATCGCTGAACTCGAAGATTTTTCAAGTCTGGAACTCAAAACTCCGCTGCGCCGGGCGCTAAAAGACAATAACTACAACAAACCCACGCCGATTCAAGCCCAGGCTATTCCGGTTCTGCTGGACGAGCCCACTGACTTTATCGGTCAGGCGATGACGGGTACGGGCAAAACTATGGCGTTTGCACTGCCGATTTTACAGAATCTGCGTCCGGGCAAAAAAGCCCTGCAGGCTCTGGTGCTGACTCCCACCCGCGAACTGGCCCTGCAGGTCAGCCAGCAGTTTGAAAAACTTGGCAAACATCTGGGTGTAGAAGTTCTGCCGATTTATGGCGGCACCGATCACGGCGCCCAGATCCGCGGCATTCAAGAAGGCTTTCCGGTTGCGGTTGCCACGCCTGGTCGTCTTTTAGAACATATTCGCCGCGGCACCATTTCATTTGACAGCCTGACCACCCTGGTGCTGGACGAAGCTGACCAGATGATGTCGATGGGCTTCCGTGAAGAAGTTGAAGCGATTTTATCAAAACGGCCGCCCAAGCGCTGCCGGATCTGGATGTTCTCGGCCACCCTCAGCAAAGAAGTCCGCGCCATTTCAGACGAATGGCTGCGTGAGCCCAAACAGGTTTATCTCAATGCCGCCAAAGACCTGCCCTCTGGCCTGCGTCAGGAATATTTTGCCACGCAAGAATCGAACAAACCCGAAGTGCTCTGCAAGCTGTTAGATGCTGCTGACGATCTTTATGGTCTGGTTTTCTGCCCCACTAAAGCGCTGGCCAGCGATCTGGCATCGTATCTGGCGGTCAGAGGTTATCCGGTTGCCTGTTTACACGGTGACAAAGATCAGGCTGCCCGTGAAGAAGCGCTTAACGCCTTCCGCAGCAAAGAAATCCGCCTGCTGGTCTGTACCGACGTTGCGGCTCGTGGTCTGGATATTCCTGAAATCAGCCATGTTATCAACTTCAGCCTGCCGCGTGAAAGTGATGTCTATCTGCATCGCGTCGGCCGTACCGCTCGCAGCGGTAAAAATGGCCGGGTCTACAATCTTGTTAGCCCCGCTCAGCGCGGCCAGATTCGCCACCTGCAGGATGTATTGGGCACTGAAATTACGCCTGGCGTGATCCCCACTCGTCGCGAACTGGGCCATAAAAAGGTCGCGGCCCTGCTGGAGCGCTTTCAGGTTCAAGAGCCTTATCGCGCCATGGATTTACTCGACGATGAATGGGTCGAAGTGCTGGGCAACACCAGCCGCCGTGAAATTGCCGGTCGCTTTATTGCCCTGCTGATGCCCGAAATCTTTGGTGTTGATCCAGCCGGTAAACACCTGCTTGGCCAAAAAACAGCCGCTGCTGAAAATGCGCCTGCTGAAAAAGGCAAAACTGAAAAAGTGAAAGAAAGTGCGGCAAAAGCTTATACCAAGCCCACTTCTAAACCCGCGTCAAAAGCCAATCGTGAATACGAAGACGACGGTGACGACGATGATTTTGAGCGGATTATGGCTGAAGCGGAAAAACGCAAAAAAGCCTATCAGCGCATGCCGCCTACGACCAGTCTGGGTGCCCGCTACAGCGATAAACGCGCCGGCGAAGGCCCGATCCGTCGGGTTCAGAGCGACAAAACCAGCCGCGAGCTGCGTCGTTTAGATGCTACTGATTTTGGTTCTAAACCCCGCCGTGATGATGACAACGAAGACAAACCCAAACGTTTTGTCCGCGTTGAGCGCTTTGACGGCCTCAAACCTCGTACAACTCGCGATGACCGCGACAGCAAGCCTTATGGCAAACGTGAAGGTGGCTACGGCAGCAGCTACGGCAAGCGCGAAGACCGTGATAGCAAACCTTACGGCAAACGTGAAGGCGGCTTTGGCGGTGGTAGCAGCTACGGCAAACGCGAAGACCGTGATAGCAAGCCCTATGGCAAGCGTGAAGGCGGCTTCGGCGGTGGCGGCTATGGCAAACGTGAAGATCGTGACAGCAAGCCTTATGGCAAACGCGAAGGCGGCTTTGGCGGTGGTGGCTTCGGCAAACGCGAAGATCGCGACAGCAAGCCCTACGGAAAGCGCGAAGGCGGCGGTTACGGTAAACGTGAAGGCGGCTTCGGCGGCGGTGGCGGCAAATCTTTTGGCAAAGGTCCAAAGGGCCCCGGTGGCGGCCCCAAGCGCTCCGGCGGTGGCTTTAAAAAACGCTAATCCCTAACATCTATTAGTAACTCAAAGTCCCCCAGACATCACTGTCTGGGGGACTGTCTTTCTTCTCGTGCGCCAACACACCGTTAATTAAAAATTATCGTGTCATTCTGTAGGCGTTAGCCGGATCCCGTAGGGATTGTCGAAGAATGAAGTTGCTCATCCCCACACTTGCTACGCAATCCGTGCTAAGCACTTCGACAAGCTCAGTGTGACAACACTTTTCTGTTGGCTCATCAACAATATAGAATTTCAAATAACTTATTAGAAGTATGATGGAGTATTAGAGAGTGTTTGACTGATGCAGCCAGGCAAATTCTGGCCAGCTATTAATCACTTCCTGCATCGCAGCTAGATCTTCAGGACTATCGATTTCTAACCAGCCGCCATCAACGTTAACAGTAGAAATCTGGACACCTTTAGCCAGAAGCTGACGCAGTAAGCTGGTCATATCGAGCTTGTCGCAAATATCAGGGCTTAGGCTCTCCAGATGGGAATGAATCTTGGTCCAGCCAGCCGGTGTGATTTTTAGCAGGCCCATATACTGCCCCTGAACTTCGGCATAGTCAGTCACTCGTCTGCCAATATCCAGCAAATGTCCCTGCGGATCGGTCATAAACGATTCAGCATCACTCAATGGCTCAGCAAAACGGGCCAGCCAAAGCCTGAGCCAGCCTGTATTTGCCGCCAGTACAAGATCTCCATCTGCTTGTTTAAGCGCGCTGACTGTATCAGCTGAATAGACAATATCACCATAGCTAATCAGACAATCTGCTGTGCTTAACCAGTCAGAGGCTGTGGCCAAAGACATCACCATATTGGTCTCTTGCCAGCGCGGATTATAAAAAGATTTAAGCCCAGAACGCTCTAATAACTCAGCGCGATAGCCCGTTACCACAGCACAATCTTGAATCCCTGCAGACTCTAAGGCCTCAAGCTGCCAGTCCAGCAGGGCTTTACCCGCTAATTCAGTCAGGCATTTGGGTTTGACTTCGGTCAGATTGCCCATTCGGCTCCCGCGCCCAGCCGCCAGAATCATTGCTTTCATCTCACACTCCGGTGACTAAAAAATTGTTGAAACAGCTCAAGATCACGGGTTGCAAACGGACTCAGGCGTTCAGGGTGCCACATCAGCCCCAGCAGCGCTAACTGCTGATGTCTAACGGCTTTAATCACGCCATCAGGGCTTTGCGCCTGGATTGTAAAACCCTTTGGCGCTTGTTTACAGCCCCAGTTGTGATAGCTATTGACCTCAATGTTCTGCTCTAAATACTGAATGGTCTGATTAGCTGTGACATGACCGCTGACCGGTTCAAAAACCTGACCAAAATGCTCAAGCAGCACTTGCATCCCCCGACAGACCCCGATCACAGGCAAATCCTGCTCCAGAGCAAACTCTAACAACATTTGTTCACAGTCATCTCGCTCAGGAGCATCACCGCCGTATTGAGTAAGCGAATTACCGCCTGTCAGCAGCAGTCCCTGGGGCTTTAAAGCGTTTAGCAGCTCAAGCGCAACCTGAGGCTGATTGGGTAAAAGTAGCGGCAAATAACCTGCCTCGGCTAAAAACGCAGTCCAGCGCTGATCCAGCGCATCGCGCCGCTCAGCATATTCAGGCACCAGACTTACGCGCTGAGTGACAGCAATCAGAGGACGCTTCACTGCAAAACTCTAACCTGATGATTGGCGCAGTCCAGTTCAAGCTGACGGGCTTTCCGCCAGCGCTGGTAGAGCACTTCGCCAGCACCAATCACAGCTGGCAAACCCAGTTCTCCGGCGCGGATCGCCATATGAGAATTGGCTCCGCCGTACATCGTAATCAGGCCGGCAGGCTTATGAGCAAATAACCAGTCAAAACCTGGATCCGCGCTTTCAATCAGCACAATCGCATCTTTGATATTGGCATGAGGAGTATCAGCAAATGCGACGGGGCCGCTGGCCTGACGCAAGGTAATATAATTGGGTTCACCCTGGTCCAGTTCAAAGGACCAGATATCTTCTGGGCGCGTAATCAGCGGCGGTAGCACCAGCTGGCGCGTCAGCCGGGCTTGCGCTTGCCCGAGTTCTGCACTCTGGCGCAGAATTTCAGCCGGTTCTTGACTGGATGTATAGAGCTTATAAATCGCAGAGATATCCAGTTGAGCCGCTTCTTCACGGCTTAAACCGGCACTTTGAGCCAAGCTTGCAGTCTGGCTCAAGGCCTCGCTGAGATTTTTAGTAAACACAAATTTAGCGTATTCACGACCTTCAATAGCCGCTTTTATAAAATCAAATAAACCAATCACATCATGCACCAGCTGATGTTGACGCAGCAGGGTTTCAATCCCCTTGAGCTGGGCCAGCGAAAGCACAAAGGGTTCAGAGTCTGTTAGATGTGCAGATGGGCGTGACCAGTCAAAATAGCGCTCGGGCGCTTCATCATAACGAGGCGAGTTTATATCATAAGTCCCAGGGCGCAGATGGCCGTATTGACGTAAAAACGCACTCTGGCTGAGCTCACTAAAATCACGCCCGATTCGTGAACTGACCGTGTCTAAACTGGCCATAAAGCGCTCGTATTCAGCCAGACTGAGAATGTTACAGCTGACTAACGAGCGAAGCATCTGGACGGCAATAAAGCCCGCTCGCGCCAGACCGGCAAACGGCAGAGTGCCATAACGTTTACAGTCTTCCAGCAGCCAGTAAATATGTGAAACCGGATCAAGCTCTGCGTTTTTGAGGCTCTGCTGGCGCTCCTCAAGCTGCTGAATTTTGGCAATATCCTGCTTCCAGAGCCCGGTGTCGTTATGAATAATATGATTGGTCAACTGGCGCAGACTGTTTGCCAGAACTTGTGTATCTTCAGCACTAAAACCCGCTTGATCTAAAACCGTCAGACGCTCTGGCAGATCAAGGGTATAACAAGAGAACAGGATTTCAAACTCCACTTTGTCATGATGACTGGGCACAGCCAGCAAGCGCTCAAGATAATAATGAGTCAGGCGTGAAGCCAGTTCAGCCGGTAAGTCAGCGGGCAAAAAGGAATTAAAGCTCAAGCGCACATCAATATACGGACAGCCCCCCAGGCTTTGTAACAGCGGGAAGCTGTGCAGATTGCGATAGCCATAATTATGCCGCTGGTAAGCCCAAATGCTGTCTGTCACGAGCTCTTGGTACAAACTCCGGGCCAGCACGCCAGGCCGCACGCCAATAATTTCAGCCGGGTTCCAGTCAGGCATCACGCCAAAAACTGTACGTTCTCCGTGCAAATAAGGGTGAGGTTTGTTTAAGGCTCGAACTTTGCGCTCAATGCCAGCTAAACACTGACTCAGCTCAGTTTCTAGCTCAGGCTGACAATCTGGAACCAGCAGCGGCCTGACCTGAAACAGGTATAATTGCCCTGCGCTAAAGGCAAATTCAAGATCCAGAGCCTGAGCCTGAAAGATCAGCTCAAGTTCTGTGACCAAAGCCAAAATCTGATCAAAAGGCGCTTTAAGCGGCTGTTGCTGAGGACGATAGTGGTAAAGGGTTTTAAGCGCATTGGAGCGGCCTGAAGTGACCGCGTCACTGCTGCCAGAGCTATCATCATAGTTCACCACCAGATAAGGGCTGCCCGTATTGGGATCGCGGCTAAAAGCCACCCCGCTCAGACTGATGTTTGTCAGCTGGGGCTGAATAAAAATCTGCTGTTCTGGATCATTGCCTAAAGAAGCCATCACGGTTAAAACAGCTGATTCCAGTGCAGTCTGCCCACAGACATCCAGCACCGAAACAAAATGTCCAGCCAGGGATTCAGTTGCAGAATCTTCATTTAACGCACTGCTGCGCACAATCACAGGCTTAGACAGCCAGGGCTCTAAACGCCTGAGCACAGCCAGCTGAGCTTGCTGCCACTCTCGGCAGCTAAAACAAATCTGGGGCAAAACCTTGGCATATCGAAGCCGGCCTTCCAGCCGGGCCAGATTATCCGCTTTATTGCCCCAGTCCAGCTGAGCAGACTCAGTTAAACCACTCATGCCAGTTTTTGCGCAAACCAGATACGAGTGTCATAAGGAATCTGAATCATTTCACCTTCGGCCTGTAAGCGCGCTTCAAGAGCCGCAATCACCGTATCAAAGCGCTCACCCGCCTGACGCATCAAGGTGGCGTGAGACCGCCAGGCCGTGACGCAGTCTTCAATTCGTTGTTGATGAACAATCCGACCCTGCACAAACTGAATCTCACCAAACAAGCCGCTTTTGCGAATCGGCTCAGTCTGGTCTTCACGGCGAGTGCCATAGCCATAATCTGGAATATGCTGACGAATAATCGCTTCGAGATCCGCTTGTAAGGGGTCTTTGAGATCGCGATGATTCCACATACAGGCAAACCAACCGCGAGACTGCAGAATTCGGGCACTTTCAAGCAGAGCTTTGGGGCGATCTGTCACGTTAAAAGATGAGCCAAAAGTCACCAGTGCAAATTGCCCCTCAGGCTGATCAGTTTGTTCACCGGTGCCTTCATGCCAGTGAACATTTGGCAAAGCTTGAGTGCGCTGCATCCCCAGCTGGCGCATCTGATCATTGGGCTCAACCGCTGTGACTTTAAAACCTTTGTCTGCCAGCATTAAAGTCAGGTGCGCCACACCTGCCCCAACATCGCAGACTAAAGAACCTGGCGCTAAAGCCATCGGTTCAAGCATTGCCTCAATGGCAGTATCAGCGTAATCCGGACGCTTTAGATAAGCTGCAGCCAGACTTGAATAATCCCAAGAAGTTTTCATAGCAAAAGTCCTTTCAAAAGTGCTTCCAGTATAGCCTGTGGAGCAGCCTCACCTGCCAGCACCAGATCGGGTGATTCAGGCCATTCGGGAAGGAGATCAACGCCCATCACCTGCTGAATTTCACCGCGTAAAGCCGCGCTGTATAAGCCTTTTTGATCCCGTTGAATCAAAATATCCATTGGCACATCTAAAAAAATTTCAACATAGTCCTGAAGCTGTTCACGGTTCCAGCGTCGACAGCTATGAAACATCGAAATCGTGGCGCACACCACCGGAATCCCCTGCTCAGAGAGCCAGTGACAGAGTTTAGAAAAACGCATGGCAATCCGTTCACGGCTTGCCAGATCATAGCCGCTGGTTTCACCTAACACTTCACGCAAGACATCGCCATCTAACAACACAGCAGCTTGACCCAGCCCGCGTAAATGAGCCAGCAGCCCATGAGCCAGAGTGCTTTTGCCTGAACCGGCCAGTCCGGTAATCCAATATACACGACCGGGTTTAAGAGATTTTGCGATGCTTTTTTCGCTGTTCATGCGGGCTAATTGTAGCACAGCAGCTATCGTCTGACGCGGCCTGCGCCAGCTTATGGCCAGGGGCATCATTTATGCATAATCAGGACTTATTCAAACATCCAGGTGGATAAAAATCCCGTCCAAAAATCAGCTATAATCGCTATACCCAGGCTCAATCATAAGAGCCACGATGATCGTTGATGAATGTGTTGAATAAAGGGATGTCTGAGACACCTGAGATGACTAAAAAGACTTCATTACCCGTAATTGTGGGTTTAGTTCAGATTACTGAGCCCTTGATGGCGTTTAGCAATCTGCCCTATGCGGCTGGTTTATTACAGGCCTATGTCCAAAATAAAGCCCAGCAGCCAAACCGCTATTTGTTTCAGCTGACTCAGTTTGAGCGACTAGCGATTAAAACAGCAGTTGGCAACTGGTCGCTGGCGCATATTCTCGGATTTAGTCTCTATGTCTGGAATCAGGAATATTCACTGACCTTGGCAAAAGCCTTAAAAGCGAGTAAACCTGAGACCCTGATTATCTTTGGCGGCCCTCAGGTCCCTGACCACGCCGAAGCGTTTTTACGTCAGCATCCCTTTATTGATGTTGTCGCCCATGGTGAAGGCGAAACGATTTTTTTGCAATTACTCGAAGCCTGGCCAAACAATCGCTGGGATGATATTCCTGGCATTAGCTGGATTGATCAGCAGGGTGTGTTTCAGAGTCATGACCGCCCAGCGCGCATCAAAGACTTGGATCTGATCCCGTCCCCGTTTTTAAGCGGCGTCTTTGACCCTCTGCTCAGTCGACGGGATGTTCGCTGGATTACCAGCTGGGAAACCAATCGTGGCTGCCCTTTTTCATGTAGTTTTTGTGACTGGGGCTCAGCAGTGGCCAGCAAAGTGCATCGTTTTGGCATGGAGCGTCTAGAAGCTGAACTGAGCTGGTTTGGGGATAAACGGATCGAGCTGCTTTATTGTATTGACGCCAATTTTGGCATGTTGCCCCGCGATCTTGAGATCACCCGCCTGATGATTCAGGCCAAATCACAGCGCCAGTACCCCAAAGTGGTCTATACCCAGGCGGCTAAAAACGCCACTGAGCGCACTTATCAAGTCCAAAAAATGCTGCTTGAAGCCGGCATGAATGTTTCAGCCACATTATCCCTGCAGTCCGTCAGCCCGGCAGCATTAACTGCCATCAGACGGGATAATATCTCGCTAGAGGCGTATGCTGAGTTACAGCGCCGTTTTCGCCAGGACGGCGTCTCGACTTATACGGATGTTTTAGTCGGCTTGCCCGGTGAAACCTTTGCAAGTTTTACAGACTGCATCGGGACGATTATTGCCCAGGGCCAGCACCGCGAACTCAGACTCTGGAACACCTATATTTTGCCCAATGCCGAATTAGCCGCACCGGCTTATCGCCAGCAACACGCCATTGAATCGATTCAGACCCCGTTTTTATCTCAGCTGCAGCAGACCCAGCGCAGCAGTGCCCAGATTCCTGAGTATCAGGAGATGTTAGTGGGCTGCAGCAGCTATACGCGCGAAGACTGGGTTAAAATGCGGGCGTTTGCCTGGCTGACCACCGTGCTTTATTATAGCCAGGCTCTGCAGTTGCCGATGATGCTGCTGCATGAGCTATGCGGCGTCAATTATCAGACTCAGCTGCTGGCCTTTTTAGAAGCCAAACTGACAAACAGTCCTGTACTCAGCCAGCTGCGCGGCTTTTTTATTCAGCGCGCGCGTGAAATGCTCTTAGGTCAGCCCGAATATCTCAGTGGCCCAGGCGCCCGTAACGGCAGTGAAATCTGGATGACCCCTCATCACTACGCCACGGTGCTGTTATTACAAAGTCCTAAACTGCCTGAGTTTTTTCAGGAATGTGGGGTTTTACTGACTCAGCTTTCACAAGCCCAGCCGCTGCCGCCTGGTTTACTGGCAGACGCCCTGCATCTTGGTGAAGCCATGTTTAAATGCCAGCCTGATGCCCATAAGCAAGCCCCCCAGTCCCTGCTGCTGCGCTATAACTTGGCAGAATGCCATCGTCGCGTTTTAGCCGGTGAACCCCTAAAGCTTGAACACATCAGACCCGAACCGACTCGAATTACGGTGACGCGTCAAAACTACGACTATATTCTGACGGATCAGCCGCTGAGCGCCAGCCTGGCCTAAAACCAAAATCCCCAGCTCACGCTGCGTGTTATGATGCAGGTCATGAATACCCCTGAGACTTCTGCTCCCCCTACCAGCCCCTCTGAAAAAATGACTTGCCCTGGCTGTCGCCGCAGCAGTCTAAAAGAAATGGTCAACTGTGAGCAGACCCCTTGCCGCTTAAGCAGACGCCGGATTGATTTACGCGGTAAAGCGGGTTCCGCTCCGCTGGCGATGGGCCTGATGATCTTTGGCCTGGGCTTTGCGCTGATGGGCTTGCTGATCATGCTGCCGATGATCTTGAGTTTGGGGAATCCGCTGGTAATCTTAGGCGGCGGCTTGTTTACTCTCATTTTTTGTGGCCTGAGCCTGGCTTTTGCGGCGCTTGGCGCGATGTTTTACGCAGGTCGCCAGACAGAGTTAATGGCACAGGGTGCCCAACAAGCTATGCTCTGCCTGGATTTAAACGGCTGGATCATCGGCGGTTATCATTACACCCAGATTGAATCTGTTCAGCCCGAGCTGCCCAGCTGGCCACTTGAGCGTCCGGCTTCTTTGAGCTTAGTTGAAACAGAAAGTGACAATGCCGCCGAGCTGGTTGAAGGCGCTTTGCTTAATTTATTGGCGCTGAATCGCGCCGAGTTATCCCGCAGCCCGATTGCCGTCTACTTGTTTGGCCGGCGCTTTATGGCCCAAAACAAAACCTATCTGTTTTTTCGGCCCTGTAATCAGATTGTGCCAAGCGGCAGCCTGGAGCGTGAGCTTTGGGATTTACTCAGGCGCTGGGAGCGCGAAGGCGGCATGACAAGAGGGCCCGTCGGCATGAGTATTGGCGATCTGATTGAAGATTTTTTTGAGCGCCGCACGCTGAGCCAACCAGCAGCCGCGCTCTGTCGCCAGGTTCGGGCCCAGGCAGAAAAAGACAACATCCCGGCTCAGGTTCGCTCTGAACAGCGGATCGCTTACCAGCACTGGCTAGAGAGCTGGCGTACTCAACAACCTGAACTCGCTCATCAGCTGCGGCGTGAAATTGAAGACGCCCTGTTTTCGCGTCAAAGCAGAGGATAAATCAAATCTAAATCAATCTAAATCAGACTCTATGAGCCTTTGACAATCCTAATTAAAGGCGCCATTTAAAGCCCAGCCAAGATTAAACCTTAGTTTATCCTAATCTTAAGAAAGATTAAATTCAG
>CAJYHH010000626.1 GCA_913773825.1 Candidatus Sericytochromatia bacterium
TTGTTGCTGCCGTCTGTGCCAAAGTCATAGCGATTGGCGTTGGGATTGCCGTCTTTATTGGATTTGATCACTTCGACCCGGCGCTGGGCGGGTTGCTTGGGGACGCTGACGATAATCTCGATCTGGACACCCGCGGGAGCGTTGTTAAAGGCATAGGTACCACCCAGGCTGGTGCTGGTGGCCTCATAAGGCACGCTGGGATTGAGTGAACGGGCTGTCACCGTTGCGCCATCAATAGGTTGATGAGCTGTATCAAAGATTTTGCCGTTAAACATGGATTTTTCAACTACTGAGATGTCGGATGTGGCCGACGGGAACGGAATGATGCTGCCATGGCCAGCTGTACCGGGGCCAAAACCTGCGCTGGGGCTGGCAAGTGGCGCAACTGAAGGAAAAATTGGGCTAAAGTCGCGACGGACCAGGATCAAACCGGGGCTTGATGAGGCAACGGGCTGGCGCGGGCCTTTGGGTAAAGGTGCAATCGATGCATTAACGAGCGGTAGGGTTGTGTCAATTGACTGAATGGGGGCTGGCGCGCTGGGTTGTGGGCTTGAGCTGACTGAGGCCAGTTGCTGATTCTGACAGGCGCTGAGCAGCACGGTCAGGCTCAGGACGCTGGTGGTCAGGAAAGTGGTTGTTTTCACGGTAAAGACTCCTTAGGGGGTAAATAAAAAACCGGTGAGAGCTCAAAGATCTAGGGTTGTGGGGAAGAGGCTGGATCAAGACTTAAGCTAAAGTCAAAGCGATTAAATAAAGGGTCGATGGGATTGCCTTCATGGTTCGCTTTAAGCACTACTTCACGGGTCTGGGTGATGTAACCTGCTTTGCTGGCTGAGATCGCCAGCTGAACCCCAGGAGGAGCGTTGTTAAAAGTGTATTCGCCATTGACGCTGAGCGTCTGGGTCTCATAGGGTATGGAGCTGTTGAGAGAAATGACCTTTACCAGAGCATCATTCAGCGGACGCTGTTGCTCGTCAAAAATCTGGCCTTTGGAGCTGGCCCGATTGATCCATATGTCGGATGTTGCCTGGGCAATTGGTGTACTGGTCGCTGTCGGGCTTGGGCTTATTGAAGCACTTGGGGAGGCTGTCGGCTGAGAACTTGTCGGGCTGATCGCAATCGGTGCGCAGGCACAAAGTGAGAAGATCAGGCTAAGGTTTAAGAGAGGCTGTCTGGACATATTTAAGAACTTCCTGTTTGATGAGAGCTAAAAGCTAGATGTCTAAAACCGGCTTATTTTTCAAGTGCTGGAAAGGCTTCACGGCTAAATCTAATCAGCGGGATTTGGGTTTCGGCATAAGTACCTGTGCGGAAAAATTCACTGCTGCGGGTCACGCCTTTTTTGTCCTGAATCGCTGAATTAAAGGTCATCAGAAATTCCTGAACCAGTGAAGGATCAACTGAGGCTGCTCCGCCTTTAAACATCAGGGTCAGTTCGGTGTCGTCATCATTCCAGCTCAGCTCAAAGTGGGCCTGGTTAAAGCCGTTGCGCTCAGTGCTATCAATTGGCGAGTCTGGGTGAAAAACCGTCAGGCTGTTTTCAACTGAACTGCGCTCCATGGGTTCGCTAAAGCGCAAGGCCAGACCTTGCCAGGCAAAGTCTTCACCTAAAATCAGACGGCCTGCAGTTACCTCAGGCCGATCTGTTAAAGCAGCTTCAGGAGCTGGGTCAATCGCCACGGGGCCGGTGCCAAAGTCAAAGTGGTTGGCGTTTGGATCACCAGTTTTATTACTGGTGGGGACAATGTAGCGACTGCGGGGAGCATAACCGTCAGTTGAGACCGTGAGTTTAATCTGAACGCCAGTGGGTGTGCGATTAAACTGATAAACGCCATCTACAATCGGCGTGCTGGCTTCATAAGGCACGTTTTGATTCAGCGATTGAGCGGTAACCACACCCGTTTGAATCGCTTGTTGCCGGTCGTCATAGACACGGCCACTAAACTGAGTACCTTCCATGGCTAAATCAGGTGCGATAATCGGCATGGGCGGGTCATGGAGTTTTTCACCTTTGGTGCCAGGGCCAAAGTCTGATGAAAGTAAAGGCGGTGCGCTGGGAATCGGAATCAGGCTGGCCTGGGGGCTGGGTTTAGACGTAATCGAACTGATCTGAACGGGCAGGCTGCTGGGGGGTGCTGAAGGCTGGCCGCTGACGCCAGTTGGAATACTTTGACAGGCATTCAGGATGAGCAGCAGAGGGAGCAGGGCGAATGAGGCTTTCATGCGTTGATCTCCTTGGGAAACAGTTGATTAAAGCGGTCAGAAAAGTGCTGGCGTAAGGGTTCTAGATCCGGGTCGAGTGGAGCTTCTGTCTGGGTGCGATTAAGTGGGTCTTCGTTAGCTGCTGCTTGCTCTAAGCGCAGCAGAGCTTTGTTTAAGCGCTGGGGGTCTGGGTCTTTGATGTAGGCCAGACATAAACAACAGGCTTCGATATAGCTCAGTAGCCAATAATGTGGGCAAAAGCTGCTAAGCAGTCTTAAGCTGAGTGCGGCTTCGGAATGCTGGCCTGCTTTGGCGTAAGCTAAGGCTAAAAAGGCTGAAGCTTCTTTGAGCAGGGGCAGACCCAGCTCCCGTTTGGCTTCGAGGTCTAAGACCTTATTAAAAGCCGTAATGGTGTTGAGCCAGTAGGGATGGGCTTCAGCTGTTGGCAAAGCCAGAGCAAGGTTAAAACAGGCCCTGGCATATTCATCGAGAATATAGACATCTGTTGGGGCGAGATCAGCTGCTTGTTTGAGGATCTCACAGGCCTGTTGAAAGCTCTCAAGGGCTTCACTGGGCTGTTCTGCGGCCAGCTGCTCGTAAGCTTGAAGAAAATGCAGCGTGCCGAGGTTCAGCAGTAAGTCCGCCAGCTGGATACCGTGTTCACGTTCAGGGGCTTGTTGAAACAGGCTGATTGCAAAGCGTTGGGTGGTGATGGCGTCTTCACAGCGGCCTTTGCTGAGCTCTAGTAAGGCCAGCAGAGCCTGGAGCTTAACGCGTTCATTAAAGAGACTAAAGCCCGCCTGTAGTCGTATTTGAGCCTGTTCATGCTGGCCTTGTTTTAACTGGCTGATAATCAGGGCTGAAAAGGCTTTAAAATTATCGCTTTGTTCAGCCACGGCCTGCTCTAAACGTTCAATGGCATCAGGTTGCTGTTCAGGCGGTAAGGGGTTAATCGGCGAAAAGCCTGCTAACAACAGCAGTTCATCCCAGGCGGCCTGCTGGCCCTCAGGAAAAAAGACCTGACCCAGACGCAGGACCAGATCCCGTGAGGGTTGGCGTTCGCCGCTTTCGAGCATGCCGATATAGGTTTTGGAGACTTCAGCGCGCTGGCCAATTTCTTCACGGCTCAGGCCTCGTTTGTGGCGCAGGGCGAGTAAACGCTCGCTAAATGGAGTGGGCTGGGTCAGCTTGGTTTTTTTGCGCCCCATACATCGCCTCCTGATTCTTCAAACAATTGGGTGACAGTAAAAACATTTTGTTTTTATTTTTAAAACAAGCTGTTGTAAATTGATAGGCGCAATTGAGCTTCATTTGTTCCAGGACACATTCGTCAAAGGCTAAAAACTTTTATCCTTAAACCGACCTTAAGCAGCCTGTAGGGCGTGGTATGATGAAGCCCCATGAAGACTGACATTTTTTCTTCCCGACTTTCCCGAATTTTGCTGGCATTTGCCGCTGCAAGCTGCCTGATGGCGCCTGCTGCCTGGACGCTCAGCCAGAGTTATGAACAGACGGCTACCCTGCGTGTAGTGGGGGGCCAACAAGCCAAAGAGTTAAGAATGCTGGCGACTCTCCAGGCGCGCCGTGAAGTTCTGGAGCAAGCTGCAGAATATTTAGCCGCTCAGCCCGCTACGGCTAAACTGACTCAATCCGACCGCATGGCCCTGGCTGCGATTCATTTTCAAATTACGGTGATCGAACTGTCAGGCGAAGCGCCAGAGCAGTCTGTTAAAGCCAAAATCCTGGCTGACACCAGCTTGATGCCTGAAAATATTACAGAATATCTCAATGGCCATCATCTGACGCTGCAAAGTGTGCAGCGCAATCTGGACCGAGCCGCCACGCTTGAAAAAGATTTTGACAGCTACCTCAAGACCCTAAGCCAGACTCGTTCACCGATTAAGTCTGATGCTTTAAGGACTTCAACCGGGATGGTGCTGCAAAACCGTTACCAGTCGATGGTGCTGTTTCAGCAGGGTATGAACTCAATGCGCCGCTCACGGGATCAAGAAGCCCGCAATCTTTTTTCTCAGGCGATCGCCTTAGATCCGACTTATGAGCAGGCCGTCATGATGCGCGGTATTAGTGCTTTGCGCGCAAAGGACTATGACCCGGCGATTAAAGACTTTGAGATGGCCATGGAATTACACGCTGATGACGATGAGCTGCTGCTCTTGCTTCACGCCACGGCTTTAACCGAGCAGGGTGCCCGCCCCCAGCAGGCGATTATGGATCTGACTAAAATTCTCCAGATTAATCCCCGCATGGCTCGGGCCTATATGCTGCGCGCCCAGAACTACACCCAGCTTTTGCGCTGTACTGAAGCTACCCTGGATCTCAAACGGGCCTGCGAACTGGGGATTACCGAAGCCTGTGATACCGACTGCCGCAATAACCGCCGCCGCCGCTGGCGCTAAATCTACAAAAGCCCAAAAAACCAATCAGCCCCCCGTTATACAGGGGGCTGATTGGTTTTGGATGAGCCCGATGGCGAGTGGGTTATGAACACTTAGCCATTAAACTGAAAGGGCTCGTCGCTGTACTGGCCCAGGCTATGGGCTAAGTTATCAAACAAGGCACCGGAGCCGTCATCTTTTTTCTTTTTGTGCTGATCGTGCTTTTTCTTTTCGCCTTGTTGTTTGCCCTGTTTTTCGACGCGGGGCACATACTGAAAATCGGGAACATTAAATACGCCTTCAAGTGCCATGTGTCTAACCTCCTCATTCTCACGATGCCTTAACTTGCTAAATTTTGACGTATCGCAGATATCCGTGACAGATTCCCGCAAATGACCACCTTTAACAGACTTTTAATTGACTTAAATTCGAATCGAATCAATTATTTTTTGTGGTTAATTTTGTTGTTTAATCTGTCAGAACC
>CAJYHH010000627.1 GCA_913773825.1 Candidatus Sericytochromatia bacterium
GGAACCGATATCAAAGATCCTTATCGCTGGCTTGAAGACGCACAATCAGAACAAAGCCGTAGCTGGGTCGCAGCCCAAAATCAGCTCACTCAACACTTTCTGCAAACGGAAAAACGTCCCCAAATCAAAGCAAGGTTAACCGAGCTCTGGAATTACCCCCGCATCAGCGCCCCAGAACGCCGCGGCAACGGCTACTTTAGCTGGCGAAATGATGGTTTACAAAATCAATCTGTGCTGGTTCGCCAACAGCAGCTGGAAGCTGAAGCGGAAGTCATACTTGACCCCAACTTACTTAGCCTGCGAGATCATGTCGCGGTTAATAATTGCGCACTTAGCCAAAACGGCGAATATCTGGCATATGGTTTATCTCACGATGGCAGTGATTACGAAACGCTGCATTTTAAAAATCTCCTCACTGGCAGCGATCTGCCGGATCAGGTCAAAGGTCTACATAATAGTGAAATCGCCTGGCACCCGGACGGTAGTGGGGTCTTTTACAACTGCTATCCGAGTTTAAGTCCAGATAGCCCGCAACATTCACACAATCAGGTCTGGTTTCATCGTCTTGGGACGGAGCAAAGTGAGGATCAATTTATTTATGCTGACCCCACACGTCCAAATCTTGATTTTTTCCCGCGTGTCAGCCAAGATGGCCAATATTTAATTTTGCAGTCCCACCTTGGCGCAACCTGGGATAATGGCCTGCTGATTCGCAAACTTGATCACACTGAATTTACAGAACTGATTCAACCCGGCCTGGCCTGTCACCGCTTTGTCGACAGTGAAGCAGACTTGATTTATCTACATTCTAATGCCCAGGCGCCGCGTTATCGTTTGATTGCCATAGATCTTAAACAACCAGAACCTGAACATTGGCAAGAAATCATTCCTGAGCAAGAAGATACGCTTGAAACCGTTCAGCGCGCTGGCGAGTACTTTGTCAGCTGTTGGCTCAAAGACGCTCAGCATCGACTCAAGGTTTACAGCTCAACAGGCAGCTATCTTCGAAGTATTCCACTTCCAGCCCCTGGCACCGTTGAATTAAAGGGACAAAAATACCAACGAGAGTTGTTTTTGAGCTTTGGCTCGTTTATCTGTCCGGTAACGGTATACCGTTATGATCTCATTACAGGTGCGCTACGCTTACTCCATCGCTCAGAAAGCAACTTTGATCTCCGTCAGTTTGTTACCAATCAAGTCTTTGTTCCTTCTAAAGACGGCACGCTGATTCCCGTTTTTTTAGTTCACCAAAAGGGCATTTCCCCAGACGGCAGCCACCCTGTTTTGCTGAAAGGTTATGGGGGTTTTGGCCTCAGTCAACTGCCCAAGTTTGAAGTTGAGCGAATCCCCTGGCTCGAAGCCGGAGGCATCTATGCGCTTGCTAATTTACGCGGCGGTGCAGAGTACGGTGAAGCTTGGCACCAGGCCGGGATGCGCGACAAAAAACAAAACGTCTTTGATG
>CAJYHH010000628.1 GCA_913773825.1 Candidatus Sericytochromatia bacterium
TGATCAGGGGCGCCCAGCATGGATGTAAAGACCACTGGCATCTGAGCCGCTGCTGGGCCACGGGCAGCGCGCAGTTCGCGCATCAGCTCGAGGCCTGAAAACAGGCCATGCTCTAAATCGTCTAATAAGCGTGTTTGGAGCGCCTGACAAGCCGCGGCAAAATTCTGTTCCGGCTGATAAGCCAGCAGGGTTAAACGGGTAAAATCCCCGATTACCTGATTGATTTGAGGATGAATCGGCAGACGTGAAAACGTTGTGAGATTTAAACTCAAGGGGGCATCTTCTTGCCAGCGCGATAACACCTGGGCAAAAGCCGCCATTAACACCACGCTGGGTGTGACACCCAAAGCGGCAGCGCGAGCTTTTAAGACCTGCCAGTCTGCAGCTGCTACATTGCCGCTGCGGCGTTCAAAGCGCGCTGGTCCAGCGGGTAAGGCATAAGTGGGCAAAGCCGGTGCGGCCGGAAAATCAGCAACTCGGGCTAGCCAGTAAGCTTTATCACGGGCATAACGCGGTCCCGCTTTAAGCGCCTGCTCATACTCGACAACATCCCGAAAGCTTATTTCCAGCGGCTCAAGCTGTGCATCTGGATTCAGGTAGAGCGTTTCGAGCTGTTTGCCTAATAGCAGGATGCTGCTGGCATCTGCCATTAAGGCGTCAAAACTCAGATGTAGCCTGTCAAAGTCAGGCATGCGGCTGATTTCTATTCCAAATAAAGGCCAGTGATCAGCGGGGCGGACTTCATGACTTAAACGCTTACGACGGGCTAAAACTAAAGCTTCAGCTTGTTCAGGATTTAACTGACGCAGATCTTCAAGCGCTAGCCGCAAAGCAGGCAATTCACGGCCAGGATCCAGCACCCGCTGCCGTCCGTCTGGACTAATAATGGCTCTTAGCATCGGATGATGCAGAATTAAACGCTCTAAAGCGCTGCGGAACCGCTCAGGATCCAGTCCGGGCCAGTCAAACTCAATATAGGCGTGAGCCGAGACCTCACCTAAATCCATACCGGCCTGGCGGCCAATCCAGTAGGCCTGTTGAACATCCGTCAGAGCAAAAGCTTGATGCAGTTGTTCAGGCTTAGGCTGTAAAACGGGCCAGGGAGCGGGCTGGGCATGATGTTTGAGCCAGTCGGCCAGACGAATCAGGCTGCGTTGACGGAAGAGTTCATGAAGCGGCAGCTCGAGCCCGAGGCGCTCACGCACTTTGGCACGCAGATCCAGCGCTAACAGAGAGTGTCCACCTAAAGCAAAGAAGTCAGCTTCAGGGTCTAAGTGAGCGTCGGGCAGCAGTTCTTGCCAGATTTGGGCCAGTGCCTCTTCATGGGCCTTGAGTTGATGGTTTAAAGCCTGTGCTTGTAACAAAAAAGGCTTGGCGGTGTTGCTAAAACCGTTTAAAAGGGCCTGACGGTCGAGTTTGCCACGACTATTTAAGGGTAATGCAGCTAAAGGGGTAATCTGGCTGGGAATATAGGCAGCGGGCAAAACATCGGCTAATAAGTCACGCCAACTAGCGGGCTCAGCCCCAGGCTGGGGCGCTACCCAGGCCAGCAACTGGCCTTGTTCATGCAGCACGACCGCTTCGCTGACTTGTAGCGTCTGGCGTATTTGAGCTTCAATTTCAGCGCTTTCAACGCGAATTCCGCGAACTTTTAACTGGCCATCCTGTCGGCCTAAAAAGGCCAGCTGCTGATTAGGTAAAACCCTTACCCGATCACCGCTGCGATATAAGCGGCCCACACTTGTTTCAACAAAGGCCTCAGCCGTCAAATCCGGTCGACCGGCATAATCCAGAGCCAGTCCTGCGCCCCCGATCCAGAGCTCAGCGGCCAAGCCTGAAGGCATCATGCGCCCCCGAGAGTCTAATAAGTAGAGTTCGATGCCAGGCAGGGGCTCGCCAATTGGGGGGCGCATCTGGCCCGGCCGGACTTTACAGACGGTTGTCACCACTGTGTTTTCAGTCGGACCATAGTGATTATGCAAAGTGCAGGGCAGTTCAAGCGGGACTTGACTCAGGCGATCGCCGCCGGTTAATAAAGCGCGAAGCTGATTGTTTGGCCAGGATCCCTGCAGGCGTTCAAGCAGCGGCGTCGGCACAAAACTGACGCTAATCGCCTGATTAGCCAGCCATTGTTTGAGTAAATCTGGATCCCTGACGGTTTCTGCTGTTGCGGGGTAGACAGTTGCTCCAGCGGCTAAAGCGGGCCAGAGCTCCCAGCCTGCAGCGTCAAAAGCCGGATTGGCGATTAAAGCGACTCGGTCAGCTGGATTTAAACCATAGCGCTGCAGATGCCAATAAATTAAATTGAGCAGGCTGTCCGGGCCGACCCTGACCCCTTTGGGGTCACCACTTGAGCCCGAAGTAAAGATCAAATAACTCACTTCTGCTTCAGTGGACGTGAGCCGCCCCGCTGCCGGCAGGCTCTGACAGTCAGTCAGGATTTTTAACCCTGAAGCGCTGATCTGAAGCTGAGCGGCCAGCTCAGGCGGAGCAATTAATGCATCACAAGCTGCCAGCTTGATTAAACGTTTTAAACGGGCTGGGGGCTGTTCAGGGTCAAGCGGCACATAACAGCCGCCTGCTAAAAGGGTTCCCAGCCAGGCAATCACCTGATCACGGGAGCGCGGTAAGACAATTGCCGGTCGCTTTACATTCTGGCTCTGGAGCCAGAC
>CAJYHH010000629.1 GCA_913773825.1 Candidatus Sericytochromatia bacterium
CTTTGACTCACCAGCCTCTTACCCTGCCGCGGGTAGGGGGATTTCTTCTTTCCAGCAGGCGGGATCGGGAATAAACAGCTCGCCATATTGACCATAAGAGGCGGCTAAACAGCCTCCCTGGCAAATATCGTTAATCGGGCAGGTACGGCATTTGCCCTGCATATATTGGCGACGTTTGTCCATTTGATCCAGCAGTTGATTGTGCTGCCAGATATTGGCGAGGCTATCGGAAAATAAATCGCCAACGTGTTTTTCTAGCTTGCGGCAGGCATAGACCTTACCTGAGGCCGCGACTGAGATATAGTCCCGCTTGATATAGCAGCAGACGTCAATATTCAGATTGGCTGGACGTGGACGCTCAATGTTTTTAGCCAGCGGGTCTTTCAGAATCACTTCCAGATCCGGGTATTCTTCGGCGAGATCCCAAAGACTCTCTAGAACAGCTTTAAAGCGTTTGCCATCACGATATGCATAGTCCTGTTCGTTTTTTGCGTCACCCTGGGCAAACATGCGGAAAAAGTTTAGCTTATGTATCCCTTCTTGTCGCGCCATTTCAAATAAGCTGCGAATCTGTTCGGGTTTGTCATTATGCCCTTGCATTAAGGTGGTGCTGATAGCGACTTTTTGGCCTGCACCACGAAAGGCCCGCACGCCGCGAATCGCTTTGTCAAACTGGCCTTTGCCGCGAATGGCATCGTGAATTTCGGCTGTACCACCGTCAAAGCTGATTCGGGCCAGGCTGACGCCGCGCAGCAGCAGATCTTCAGCTTTGTCAGGGGTGACCAGGGTGCCATTAGTCAACAAAAAAGTAGCGTGGCCTTCAAGAATAATTTTAAACACCAGATCCATCAGATCTTTACGTAAAAAGACCTCACCGCCAGAAAGCAGAATCAGAATGTCATAATCAGGGCCCAGCACCTGTTTGAGCTCTTGAATATCTGACAGCATCCGGTTGAGCGTGATGGGGCTTTCTTTTACCGCTTTGAGGCCATGGTAACAATGACTGCAGCGCAGGTTACAGGCATCGTTGACCTCGTACTGGATCATAAAACTTTTACGGGCAGACATGATCTGGCTCCTTAGCAAGGCGCGAAGCGCTCAAAACAATCAGAGACGGTAAGAGGCGACAGACCGAAAGTCTGCCGCCTCTTCTTTTATTTTTATAAAAAGACCGTTACAGACGGTACTGGTTAGCAGCCAGAACAGTCGTTGAGAATGTCGACAGCCCCTTTGGCCATCAGCTTAATCAGATTATCCATGGCGGCCTGCTGCTGTTCGGGCGGGGCGTCTTTATACTGGTCAATAAAGCCTTGAAGCAGCTGGTTATATTTCTGGGCGTTGTCGCCACCCAATTTACGGCCAAACTTAAGCGCGGCTTCGTCGCCAAGGGCCTGGCGGACATTGGTCAGCAGTACGCTTTTGAGCTGGCCGACGTCATTAGGAATATTATCGTTAAGGCGATTGTGGATATTGGCGCGATCCTGAGGCTCATTAAGCGCCTGAGTGATCTTTTCAATCTGCTGCTGCTGATTATTGCCAGCGGGGGCAACCGGATCAATCGGAGCAGAAGGACGGTTCTGAACGTGATTATGATTTTCCTGATGATTGGGTGCAGGAGCCTGGGGCGCCTGACCGGGCTGGC
>CAJYHH010000630.1 GCA_913773825.1 Candidatus Sericytochromatia bacterium
TTGGTTTAGCACCTCGCTCATTGCAGCGTCACTGTCAAAAGCTGATTGGCCTTTCACCGCGCACTTGTCAGCGTATTCTGCGCTTACGCAGAACCTTAACCAGAATGTGGTCTCAGCCAGACTACAGCGTCTGGGATTCGCCTTATTATGACTACGCCCACTTTTTCCGCGAGTTCCGCAGCTTCACCGGTATGTCCCCAGAGTCCTATCTGAAGCAGTTTGAGCGCGTTTAAGCCCTTTAAACTTTCATCAGACAGATAAGCCCTTACTGTGATTGTGTCTAAATCTGTCCGATTGATACATCGTCAGTCTGGCTGTTCAGCTCGTATGCTAGAAAAAAACAGAACAGTCAGAAAGCCCATTATGATTATCAAAGACAGTCAGGACATCGAAAAACTTCAAGTCATTGGCAAAATTGTTGCCCAAATCCGTGAAGCCATGGGAGCCGCTCTGCAGCCCGGCATGAGCACCCGTGAAGTGGACCTGATTGCCCACAAAATGTTTAAAGAATCCGGCGCCCGCTCAGCCCCTCAATTAACCTATAAGTTTCCGGGAGCCACCTGCATCAGTGTCAATCATCATGTGGCCCACGGCATTCCCAGCGAAAAGATCATCCTCAAAGCAGGGGATCTGGTCAACATTGATGTCTCAGCTGAAAAAGACGGCTTTTTTGCTGACACCGGCGCATCGTTTTGTGTCGGCGAAGCCAGCGCCAAACGCCAGAAGCTCTGCCGTGAAGGCCATCAAATCCTGATGACCACGATTGATCAAGTCAGTGCAGGCAAACCCTTAAACATTATCGGTAAAGTCCTGCATCGCGAAGCCCGCAAACACGGCTATACCCTAGTCAAAAACTTAGGCAGCCACGGCGTTGGCGCAGCCCTGCACGAAGAACCCTCTTTTATTGCCCCCTACCCGGACCCCACCGATCGCCGCATGCTCAAAGAAGGCATGGTGATTACGATTGAGCCCTTTGTCTCAACTGGCGCCAAAGAAGTCTTTGAACTCGGTGACGGCTGGACCCTAGCCACTAAAGCAGGCTATGACACCGTCCAATACGAACACACCCTGGTCATCACCCAAGACAAACCAATTATTATCACCCACCCCTAACCTAACCAAATTAAACAAATACAGGAGCAATCAAGCCTAATCATTTTGGACTTCATTGCTCCTGTTTTCCCTTGTCTTATGTCCATTCGTCTTACATCCTCTCGTCCTAAGTCCAATAATCCTCTCGTCCCGCTCTTCCCGGCTGCCACCAGTTCCAGCGTCCCATCAGCATCATAAAGCTCGGGACTAAAAACAGCCTGACAACGGTTGCATCAAGCAGAATGGCTGCCGTGATGCCAATGCAGATCTCTTGAGTCTGGGGTGAACTGGAAAAACAACCGGGTAAAAATACGCCTAATAGAATCAACACAGCTCCTGTAATCACCGAACCCGAACGAGCCAGACCTTCAATTAAGGCTTCGCGCACATCGCCATGCCGTCTGTATTCTTCGGTGACGCGGCTCAGAATCAGCACTTCGTAGTCCATACTCAGGCCAAACACAATACAAAACAGCACAATCGGGACCGTATGGGTTACAGCCCCGTTAAAAGGTGTATGCAGCAGGCTTTGGCCCCAGCCATCCTGAAAGATCAGGGTCAGCACGCCAAAGGCTGACATGATTGGCAGGAAATTCATAATTGCTGCTTTTAAAGGCAGGACCAGGGTTTTCATATGCCACCACAGCAAGAGATACACCCCACTCATAATCAAAAACAGTATCCAGCCTGTATGACGGTAGAGCTCATGGGTAAAATCCTGAAGCCTGGCAACCATGCCTCCGGTCAAAACAACATACTCTGGATGTTCACGGGCATAAGTCCGAGTAATGTCTAATAAACGGTGCGTCGCCTCATGATCGAGGGTATGGCGAGGGAATACATACAGCACGGTTTTATTGCTGCCAGCCTGGACATTGACTACACTCTGTAAAGACTGATCCAAGCCCATAAAACCCAGAGCCTGCACCGAACTATACAGACTTTGGTACTCACTTAAAGGTCGGCTGGCGTTAACAAGGCCCTGAACTTTTAGCACTTCTGGACGGGTTTCCAGATAACCCGCCAACTGGTGCAGATACTTGATAAAATCTGCCTCATAGACCGTGCCGTGGGGATTCTGGACCATCAGCATCACGGGCAATAACTCACCCCCCCAGCCATCCTCTACTAATTGCTGAAAAGCCTGCATTGACTCGGCTCGCGGGGGTGCAGCTGACTGAACCGGTTCCCAGAGCTGCATCCGCAGTATGGGCAGCGACAGCAGTCCTAAAACGCTTAAGGACAAAAGTAAATACAGCTTGTAGTGTTTGATTACATGTGCCGAAAAACTCCGCCAGCGCTCATAAGTATCAAAGCCCAAAAGCCTGACGCTTAAAAACTGAGGCCAACTCATCCAGCTGGCGGTCATCGCCAACAGCACAGGCAAAACAATCAGGGCTTGCCCTAAGGCAATCAAAATGACCAGCAGCAGATGTTTGACCACTGTGCGGCTGACTGAGACATCGGGAATCAGCAGCGCCCCCAGACTACAGAGCATAATCAGACCTGAATACAGAATCGTCCGACCACTTGGCAACAAACTCAGGCGCAAGGCTGCAGCCACTGGATGTTGGCGCAGCTCTTCGCGAAAACGGCTGACAATAAACAGCGCATAGTCAATGCTAAGAGCCAGGCCCACTAATGAGGTCAAAATACGCGAAACAGGGTTTACACTCCAGCCCAACAGCCGAATCAGCACCGTCAGCAGTAAGATGCCAGAAATACCCATTAACAGCGGCAAGAGCGCAGCTGATACTGAGCCAAAGTTAAAGACTAAAATCACCAGCGCAATCACCAAAGCAATGATTTCACTCTGGCGCGAATCTTGTTTGCTAGCCAGCTTAGAGTCGTATTGAAAAGTCGATTGGCCCGTTAAAAGCGGATTGAGCTTGTGAGCATGCCCCCAGGCTTTGATTTCAGCTCGCAAAAGCGCGGTTAGGGCCTCGACTTCAAAGCTGGGAAGCTGTGGCTTAAACTCGATATTAAGCAGCTCTAAGCGCGCCTGCTCACGCTGGACAGGCGTGATTTTAGCAATTTGAACAAAGCGTTGTTTTAAGCGCTGCTGAAGTTCAGCTGTATCTGTGCCGCGTGGCAGGACAATCGCTGCATTTGAGCCCATTTTACGGCCAAATTCAGTCAGATAGGTTTCACGCACCTGCCAGGCTTCAGTCCCACGAGTGGCAATGGTTTCACTTTCAGTCAGCTCAGCGGGTGAAATAAACAACCAGCCCAAGCCTGAAATCAGCACCAGCAGCCAGACAATCAGAACCTGATGGCGATGTTGATAAAGAGCACTTACATAGCGATCAAAAACGGGTGACATGTTTAGTGTTTTAACACAGGCTAGGTAAGCCGTAAAAGTAGCGGAAAAAGGGGTGAGTTTTGAATTAAGTGCTTGTCGCAGAGCCGGAGGTTCTGTATGAGTGCTGGGGTTAAAAAGATCAAAATTAGCCCCTGCATTTTGTTTTGATTTTGCCCCAAAACTCACCACCCACCACCTACTACCGCATCCCCTGCTGGGCTCTCTGGCTAGGGTCTGGCTATGGTATCATGCAGATGAAAACACACGAGAGGAATCGCGCTTATGGAGCCGGAACAGCAACAGCACGAATCAGATCAACAGCGTGAGCTGGAGCACTGGAACACGCTGACCCGCGTAGAACGCCTGGGCGAACTACTCGTACGCGTACAAGCGCTCAAACTGTCCCAGTTGACTGAGTTGATGCAGGAACAGCAAGAAACCGGCAAACGCCTGGGCGAACTGGCAATTGAAAAGGGCCTGCTGACCCAGGACGAGCTGGTTGAACATCTGATCACCCAGATTCGCGAAAGCCAGGTTGTAGATGAAAGCCTGCGCGAACTCGGTCGCATGACCCGCGAAGAAAAGTGGGAACGTGTTTCTCAGCACGAACGCCTGGGTGAAATCCTGATTAAACACCATGAGCTTAAGCTCTCTCAATTGGTCACAGCGATTGAAACCCAGAAAAATGAGCCCGAAAAACATCTGGGCCAGGTTTTAATTGACCAAGGCCTGATTACCCGTGCTGAACTGGATGAAGCGCTGGATCTTCAGCATCGCCAAAACACAACCCTGCAGGATACTTTGACAGAAATCCAGCAGGCTCCCCCTAAAGAATAAATACAGCATCAAAGTCTGGACACAAACCCAGTCTAGACTTTTGTGTCAGGCGCACCTGAACAGGTGCGCCTTTTTGTGTTAAAAAGATATGACAAAAAAGAAAAAAGTGAATCCCCGGAGGAATTCACTGCTTGATTTGAATAGTGAGCGGAAGCAAAACTGAGATAGAATCAGGAGCTGTTTTTCTTTAGCTTTGTTCTGGTCTCGGCTTTCTTATACAACAGAATACAACTCGTATTGAGCAGCGTCAAGTGTCTTAGCGCACAGACGTGTTTGCTATCTCTCTCAAACTGTGTTCTCATGCGGTGTATAACAAGCAAAAAAATTTAACTTCAGCGTATTATCAGGCCTAAAGGTTATCTGCAGACTTGACAAGAGTGTATACAGCAGGTATACATAGAGGTATGGAACAGCAACTGACCAAGCGAGAGCTTGAAGCTCTACGCATCATACGCAACCATATTTTGCAGATTGGAAGATCGCCCTCAGTGCGCCAGGTGATGAGCGCTATGGGGTACCGCTCTCCCAGGTCTGCCTCTATTCTGATTGATCGCCTGATCGACAAATCGTTTGTCAAGCGTCGTTCGGATGGCGGACTGCAACTGCTGGCAGGCGGTGAAACCGATGCCACGCACGCCCAGACTGTCAATGTCCCCCTGGTCGGAACCGTGACCTGCGGAGAACCCATTATGGCTGAAGAAAATATCGAAGCCATGATTCCGGTCTCTACCCGCTTGGCACGTCCTCCGCACCGCTACTTCCTGTTGCGGGTCAAGGGAGATTCCATGAACGAGTGCGACATTCACGATCAGGACCTCGTGCTGATTCGTCAGCAAAGTACAGCCGAAGACGGTGACATGGTAGTGGCCCTGATTGATACGGAAGCGACAGTCAAGGAGTTTCACCAGTCGCGAAATATGATCGTACTCAAACCACGGTCCACCAATCCGGTTCATCGTCCTATCGTTCTGACAGACGACTTCCAAATGCAAGGTGTGGTCGTCGCTACTTTGCCTCAAGACGCATTTAACTAATCAGCTTTTATACGCAAGGGCCTCTTCAGTCATCAGACTAAAGGGGCCCTTGCTATATATAACAACTGGCTTACAGCTCTTGCACTGGCTACGAGCCACGAGCTACAAGCTACTTCTCATTTGTCAGATAAAAGGGTTCACCGGCTTTATTGTAAATCAGTTTACCCTCATTATCACAAACATACAGGCGATAGGTACTTGGTTGATGACCAGCTGGCAAGTAAAGTACCTTACCGCGAAAGCTCAGTTTGTCTCCGCTAAATTCATAGTCCTGATAATTCGCCAGCATGTCACGATAGCTTTTATAAGAGCCCGTTAAAGGGTTGCGGCTAAGATTCCAAAAGCCTTTACTAACAGCCTGATTATACAGCATGTCAACAGTCAGGGGATAAACATGCCCACCTTCAACTGGATAGGCTTCAAGCATCAGGCGTGTACGTTCCATATTGTCACGCACCATCGTCAATTCGGCATTACGAGTGACAAGTGAACCTAACTTCTGAACCTTGTTGAGATAGCCTTGAATTCCCAATTCGGTCAACGTTCGCTCAGCGGGTTTTAGCAGCTGTGGATTATTTTGAATATAAAAGCCTAAGAACACCAGGCAAACGCCTGCTAACAGGGTTGAAAGGGCTAATAGTGGGCGTAAAAAGCGGTCTAACCCAAATAATAAATAGCGAATCCCTAATAGCAGCAGGGCAAGCCAGCGGGGCTGTTTGCACAGCTCAGAATAGCCCTGTTCACTTTGTCTAGCTTCAGCCTGCATTTTAGCTAAGGCCACTTGACGCTCTTTGGCGATTTCACGCAAGCGCACACGGAAATGGTCTTTAGACCGCCTTTTAAGACGGAAAACCGGCAGCATACAGAATCAGCCCTCGGAGTCCAGATGCTGTTAGATTACAGCGAAAAGAACGCTCTGTCCAGCATCCTGAATGGCGAACAGCTTAGAAATTTTAGGTAAAGATTAAAGATAAAACGCCGAAGAAACAACTTCCTGTAGGCTGGCCTCAAGGTCTTCACGCGGCACATCCTGGCGGACACACTCTTTTAGGTGGGTACTGACATAAGCTTCACCAAATTTTTTCAGGGCATTATTGGCGGCTTTGATCAGACGCAGGGTTTCCACACAGTCCATCGGCTCCTGATTGACCAGACGTTTGCGAATCGCTTCAATCTGACCTTGAACCCGGTTGAGACGATGGATTAACTGCTTGTCATCCGACATGAATATCCTCTTTCGCTTGGCTATTTCTTCTGATTATAGCCAAAGCGCTATAAGAGTTAAATACCATACTCCCTATAGTGGCAAGTTAAAACATAGATTTTTCGGGCTTCTACGACAAGCTCTGAAAAAAGCTACTTCTGAGAGCTTTCGAGCATGGCCTTAAGCTGCTCGATTTTCATAGGCTTACTGATAAAGTCACGCACAAACGGATATTTCAGCGTCTGCTGGCGATCTGACTCTCTGACAGACGTTGTCAGAATATAAATCACGGTATCAGGAAAGCGCGAAGCAAAATCACGTTCATAAATTTCAAGAAATTCAAAACCATCAAGATAGGGCAAATTTAAATCGAGCACGATCAGGGGTGCGACATCTGCTGGTTCAATTTCATTAAGATAACTCAAAGCTGTTTGCCCATCAGAAAAAGTCTGGATTTTATCAACCAGCTTGAGCTCTCGCAGCATGTCTTTAATCAGCACCCAAATGATTTCATCATCATCAATGACTAATAAATCAGGACCTTTAGACGGCTCAGACAAGTTAGTTAACTGAGTTTGGTTTGGCATATTCTTTTAAGCCCAACAAAAAGGCTGCTCCCCCTTCAGGCTGCGCTTCAACATCGACCCAACCACCATTTTTTTCAACCAGAGTTTTGACAAGATAAAGTCCGATCCCTTTGCCCTCTACTTGTTTGTTGTAACGCTTAAAGGCCCTAAAAAGCTTATCTTTGGCCAGCTGGGGGGGCAAGCCTTGGCCGTTGTCACGAATAGTCAATTGAATAATACCATCTGGATTGCGCCAAGTGTCAATTTGAACAATCAATTTACGAGACAAAGAACGGTACTTAACAGCATTATCTAATAAATTCTGAATAATACTATTTAGATAAGCTTCTATATAATAGATTTTATCTACTTTTAAGTTCATTTCAAGAGAACCTATTTCACCATTTTGCAGTTGAGGATAGTTATGCAAAATGGTATTAAGCATATTGGGTAAGCTGAGTGCTTTAGCAGACAGTTCAGACATTTTTTGCACATCAATGATTTCAATCAAGCCGCCTAAAGTCTGATCCAGACTCTGGACTGAGCGATCTAGCAGTTCGAACATCGGTTCTTGTGAGATCTGAGGGCGCTGCTGCATGCGTTCGATAATTGAAATCAGATTGGCAATCGGCGTGCGTAAATCATGAGCAGCCGCATAAACAAAGCTATCCAGATAAGAATTAGTGCGCTTAAGCTCGTCCATGGCCAGATGCAAACGCTGCTCTGAGAGACGCTCTGCGCTGACGTTACGCATAATCGTCACAGCTCCTAAATGTTCACCGTTAAACGCCATTAAGCGCGCAACCCGCAATTGGTAAA
>CAJYHH010000631.1 GCA_913773825.1 Candidatus Sericytochromatia bacterium
GGGTTGCTGAAGCGATTCAACAGGCTCAGGTTTGCTTTGCTGACCGGGACTATGAGTTTAAATACACAGCCTGGAATATGCCCTCAGACACTCCTCATCAGCTTGAACAACTCGGTTTTAAAGCAGGTGAACCAGAGCAGGTTTTAGGGTTAGACGTTCCAGCTCTGATTCCGCCATCAGCAAGAGAAAATCTGAATCTAGTTGAGCTCACAACTGAAGCTGATATTGCCAGAATCATTGCTCTGCAGCAGGGAATTTGGCCTGAAGACTTTAGCTGGTTAGGGCAGGGACTCTGGCGAGAAAAAAGTTCGGATCCTCAGGCGCTGTTATTATATGGGATTGAAGAAAGCAACAAGCTGGTCTCTGCAGCCTGGATGCGTGTTTATGATCAAGAGATTGCCTTTTTTCATGGCGGCGCAACGCTGCCGACCTGGCGAGGTAAAGGTTTGTATCGAGAGCTTGTCAATGCCAGATTACGGCGCTGCCGCGAGCTTAAGCTACGCTGGGCCTTTACTGAAGCCGTACCGGCTAGTTTGCCGATTTTACAAAAGCTGGGTTTTGAAGTCCTTGGCACCACTCGACCCTACTTTTTTCGGCGCTGATGGATATGGATTGTGACCTTCGTTGTTAACGCTGAGCAGAGTGGGTGGCTTGTTTAAAACAAAGCATAAAGTCTTGCATACGCGCAGCCCAAGTGTGGCGGGGTGCATCGTGATGGGCTTGAGCTACTACTCGGCTGCGAGATGCTTCGTCTTCAAGCAGTCTGTCGATAAGTTCAACGGCCTCGTCGAAGCTTTCATAAGTGATAGACGCTTTGTCTGGATATAAAGCCGGCAAATGGTTTCCATAACTTTCACTGACAAAGCAGGCTCTTGTTGGCATGACTTCAAACAGACGTGTAGGGAGATAACGTTCTTCTTTAGCATGAACATGAAAAACGATTCGTGATTGATTATAGAGGGCGTTGATCTCACGAGGATTCCAGTTGGTACTAACGTGCATGCGCTCACCGTAACGTGTTTTGAGACGGTTAAGGATCTGAGTTCGACGTGGTGTCATGCCTCCAATAAACGTGACATCATAACGAAAATCGCCCTCAATTGGAAAATAAAAATTTGGATTATAGGCGTGCGGCAGGTGTTCAACTGGAATTCCTTCTTGTCTGCACCAGGCATCAACACTTTCAGCATGAGCAATCACAAAGTCTGGGCGTCGAGGTGCTTGAAGTAAAGGCAGATGGGATTCCAGAGCAAATTCTGAGGCAAATAAGACATAGGGTTTGCTACTAAAATGGCGGCTTTTTTCGGGCTTGAGTGGAATCCCGTTTTGAACCAAGATGAGATCTGCTTGAGCGCCGTAACGCTTTATTCCTCGAGCGATTGTGCCAGGGATACGAGAGCGGAAATTGACAGTATCAATCTGATTTCCTAAGGCTTTAAGCCCGGCCAGCATAGGATATTCAGAGCGCCAGTCCCGGCCATCAAAA
>CAJYHH010000632.1 GCA_913773825.1 Candidatus Sericytochromatia bacterium
GGGAAAACTATCTGGCGACCCTAAAAAAAGCAGCGCTGTAATCAGGATTTGAGGATCGCCGCATAGGCGTCCCATTCCAGTCCAGCGATAAGATGACCATTTGGCCAGGGATTGCCAGGAAAATAAAGACGGTTTTGCTTGGCTTCTTGCATGAATGCCTGCTTGAACTTCAATGTTGCCTATTTTATCAGAGAGTCTAAACCTGTTTTTGATAGACAAAAGCGCCTTTTTAGCTTCTCAGTAAAAAGGCGCTCACAAACTAACTATTCTGCTGAGATTGCCAGTTTACCAATCAGGCTACCGGATTCCAGGCGGGCATGGGCTTTTCGCAGATTCGCTGCATTGAGGCCCGTGAGCTGCTCTGTCAGGGTGCTTTTTAAGACGCCCTGGTCAAACAGTCTGGCGACTTTATTCAGCAGGCGGCCGTGGGCTTCGGGTTCAATGTTCAGGCTCGGGCGGGTAAACATCATCTCCCAGTGAAACGAGACGGATTTGTTTTTGAGCAGGTTCATTGGCAATGGCTGATTGTTGGCGGTTTCGACAATTGAGGCCATCTGGCCAAAGGGTTTAATCAGGTTAGCCATTTGTTCAAAGTATTGTTCGGTACCATATAAGCATAAAATGCTGTCAACTTGAGCATAGCCCAGCGCTTCCAACTGGGGACCTAAAGCTTCTCGATGGTTGATTACGTGATGGGCACCCATCGAGTTAACCCAATTGATACTGTCAGGGCGTGAAGCTGTGGCAATCACAGTCATGTTTGTCAGCTGACGGGCCAGCTGGATCGCTAAAGAGCCCACGCCGCCTGCGCCATTGAGAATCAGCAGGGTGCCCTGGCTGTCTGCATAAAAGCGCAGACGCTCAAATAAACATTCCCAGGCAGTAATCGCGGTTAAAGGGAGGGCTGCAGCTTCGGTCAGGTTCAGGGATTCAGGCGCTTTGGCCACCAGTCTGGCATCAACCACTTGATACTCAGCGTTGCTGCCAGATTTTTCGAGTACGCCGGCGTAGTAGACTTTGTCGCCGACTTTAAAATCTGTCACCTCGCTGCCAAGGGCCTGCACCACGCCCGCGGCATCCCAGCCTAAAATCCGCGG
>CAJYHH010000633.1 GCA_913773825.1 Candidatus Sericytochromatia bacterium
CAACAGGCTGATTTTAGACAACAAAGCATTGCCAGCTGATTCTGATTTACTTGGCAGCGTGGCGAAGCAGCTTTGGCAATTGGAGCGTGCAGGATTTACGGTTCCAGCTTGGCTTTGTGTTCCAAGTTGTGTTTATTTAAAAGGCTGTCAGCAAATCAGGCCTTTATTAGAGGATTTAGAACCAGGTGAGTTTGCTCGTCAGGGCCAGGTTTTACTGGCTGAGTCTTTCCCTCAGGACTTAGTCTTACAGCTTGAACAGCAGCTTGACTCTCAAGGATTTTATGCCGTCAGGCCTTCATTTCTAGATCCTGAAGGATGTTTATTTAGTGCGCCAGTCAGCAGTTGGCTGCAGCTACCGGCTTCAGAAGTTGCCCGGCATGTGCTGTTTTGCTGGCAGTCAACTTTTGAACCCGCGATGTTAGTCTGGTTACATGAACAGAATTATCCTCAAGTAGAGCTTAAACTCGCCGTACTCATTCAGAAAATGGTTAAATCTGAATCCAGCGGTGTGATGTTTATGGCTAATCCTGTGGGGGCTTTAACTGAAGTGGTGATTAATGCTGCTTATGGTTTGGCGCAGGGTTTAAAATCAGGACAAATCGAAGCAGATACTTATCTTTATGATCAGATTCAGCAGCAGTGGAGTGAGCGAATAGTCACAAAACGCTTTCAAATTGGTCCTGCTCATTTAGGCGGTACAGAACGCTTGCTTGTGTCAGATGCTCAGCAACTGCGGGCTGTTTTAGATGCTGAGCAATGCCAGACTTTGCTTGAGCTTGGCTTGGCAGTCCAGCAGGTTCAGCCAGAAAGTGCTGCGCTGGAGCTTGAATGGGCGCTGGATCAACGAGGACGCTTTTGGCTGCTGCAAGCTCGTGAAATCCCAGGGCTCCCGCGCGGAGAAGAAAATTGTTTTGATCAGCGCCTGCTGGCTGAGCGCTTTCCGGGTCTGACTTCTCCGTTGAGTTTTGACTGGGCCCAAGACTATTATCGTCAGGCCGTCAGCGGACTTTTAAACCAGCTGCGTATTTCAGTATCTGCTGATTGCAGTAGTGATGTGACTGAATTATTTGGGCATCTTCAAGGGCGTATTTACGCTAATCTCAGTGCCTGGAAGCGTTTTGCAGAATCCTGGCTGGGCCAGTTTGGTTTGCACATCCCGTTAAATGTAGAGCTCGTATCAGATCTATTAAACAAACCTTTTTATTCACGCTTGGGACCAAATATTTTGCCACAGATTCTGATTCGGCCTGTTCTTTGGCGTTTGTTTAAGCTCTATTCAGGTCTGAAAAAAGAGCTGCAAAGTTTTGAGCGGCATTTAGAAAGTCTCAGCACTGCGTTCTGGATAGAATCTCCTGCACCAGCCTCGGCTCATAAGCTATTACGTCGCTTAAAATATCTGCGCCAGGAGGTTTTGCTTGAGGGTCGGCTTGAACTCTTGCTTAAAATCTGCCTGTTAGGCTGGCAAACAGCGATTTTTCAGCTTTTAAGACAAGCTGGATTTAGTTATCGCGACGCAGAAGCGCTCTGTCATGATCTGCTCTGTGACGCTGCTGGCAACCAAAGTCTTGAACCGATTCATTCTCTTTTGGCTTTGGCGTCTGAAGTCCGCCGTGAACCTGCTTTAAAGGCGTTTTTAAACCAGCAGCTGAAGACTTATGAACCTCAAGCGCTGGAAGCGGCTTACCCAGCTTTTATGTCGCTGTGGCTGCGTCATCTTGAACGCTATGGAGATCGCGCTTTAGGTGAACTTAAACTGGAAACTGTAACGCAGCGAGAAGATCCGCGCTTACTCTGTCAGTCTGTTTTAGATTATGCCGCCAGTCCCTTAACAACAGCCTCTCTTAACACGCGTGAGCGCCTGTTGCGTCAAAATGCCGAATCTCGTCTGCAAGCTGAAAGCCAGCTGCCTACCTGGCTGAAGCCTGTTTTAAAACTTTGTCTTAATCAGGCCCGAGGCTGTTTAATTTCACATGAGCATCAGCGTCAAATTCAAGCAAGGATTTTTGGACTGGTCAGGCATTTAGTGAATCATCTGGGCGAGAATCTGAGTCAGTCAGGCTTATTCTCTCGTCCTAAAGATGTCTTTTGGCTGAGTTTAACAGAGCTTGAGACAATTGTGTATGGCAGCGGCAGTCAGTCACCTGACTGGAATGCTCTGATTACTCAACGTCATCAGCAGTATCAGCTCTGGAGCCAGTTGCGTGTTCCTGAACGTTTAGTCTGCCGCGGTCCTTTGGCCCAAAATAGAATTCCGGCTCAGCGCTCAACTGGCCAAAGTCGAGGCTTGTTAGGACTGGGCTGTTCATCTGGGGTCGTCAGCGCTGAAGCGGTTGTGGTCGCTCATCCTTCAGAAGTTCGAGATCTCAAAGGTAAAATTTTAGTTGCCGAAATGACTGACCCTAGCTGGGCTTTTTTAATGATTCAGGCTTCAGGTCTGATCGTTGAAAACGGCAATCTTTACTCATACACAGCCCATATTGGACGTGAGCTTGGGATACCGACCATAGTTGGCGTATCTGGGGCGACACGCCAGATTTATACCGGTCAGCGCTTGTCGATCAATGGCCAGACCGGGGAGGTTGAATGTTGTTGAGTTAGCTGGTTTATTTTCGCTAACTCATTTAAACCTTTGATATTTATGCGCTTCGGGATTGCTTGGCCAAAAGGTTTGTAAAGGGCAGAAGGGGATTCACCAAGGGTCTGCCCAGATGGCGTAAGGCAAAGCCTCGCACAACGCCAGCGAGTTCACGGCCATGTTCCAGATAAGGTGTGTGACTGTAATGCTCGGGCTCTAAAAACTCAACGTGTCCGGGCATGTTCTGTTTAAAAAAGTCGAGTTGGCGGACTAAAATCCGATCTTGTTGACCCCAGACCACTAAAGTTGGAATCTCAATCTGAGCCAGATCTTCGGGGCTCAGGTTCATATCGGCATTAATATGCTGCATAAAGCTCTGCAGACGGGGGCTTGAAAAACGCTGTTGTAGCTCATTGGCTACCAGACGACTAAACAAAGGGGGCTTATGATAAAAGCGCTTGATTAATTCACGCGGGGTTTGCAAATCCATGCGGGTAAAAAACTGACGCAGATCGGTAATTTCAGATTCTGAAATAGCTGCGCCGCCAGGGGAGTTTAAGACCATTAAGCTAACATTTTCAGGTTTATGGAGATAATAGCGCAGGGTGATCAGGCCACCGAGAGAATTACCAAAAAAGATTACCGGGCCTTGATTGTTTAGCAGACGATCCAGGCCTTCGCAGTACATGCGGTGAATGGCGCGGGCTTCGCTGCCGCTATGCGGCGTATCGCTCCAGCCATGTTGAGGCAGATCCGGGACAATCAGCTCGCGGCTCATGCGGCGCAGAGGTTGTAATAAAGGCAACATCTCAGCAGCATGTGTACCTAAACCATGCAGGATCACAATCGGCGGTAAAGAGCCTGTGCCTCGAACGCTGTAAGCGTGAAAATAGCCTTCAGACGTGTTGATAAAGCGGCTGGTATAACCCAGTCCCAGCATCAAGGGACGGCTTGAATCCATTACAAGCTGTGAAAGTCGTTGCTTCGGCATGTCAGTCAACCTCTATTGGTTTTATTATACCGAAGCTTTGCACGGTGCGTCAGGGAGTGCGTCAGGGAGTGTGGAAGAGATCCTGTTACGTTTGGGCAGGTTGAGAGTTGTGATGGTTCTGATGATGGTGATCTTTGCGGCCGCGTTCAAACGCAGCGCGTAGACGTTCAAATAAAATTTCAACGAGCCCACGTGCAAAGGCCGGATAGTCTTCCAGTAATTCGCCAAAGTCCTGACGCTTGATCACGAGCAGTTCACAGGGCTCTAAAGTTCTGATTGTAGCTAAGTGCAGGGCTGCATGCAAAACTTCGACCTCGCCAAAGACTTCTGGGGCTTTAAGTGTCGCAAGGGTCTGGCCTTCGGATTCTACGCTTACGCTGCCGCTGCGAATAATATATAGCGCTTGAGCTGGTGTGCCTTCAGAAAAAATCACCGTCTGAGCTGGGCGGGATTCGGGTCGGCAGACTCGCGCTACGGGTTCCAGTTGTTCAAGCCCCAGACGAGCAAATAACGGCGTTTGTTTAAGCAAATAAATTGTATCGAGCATCGGGTCCTCACTTGGCTTATAATCAGCGCTTGCGGGTTGGCACCAATTCATTAAACGGCGTAATAGGGGGTGGTCCTGAAGCAGCGCCCGATTACTCCAGTTACTGTCATCATGCTCAGCTAAAAGAGCATGTGAGCGAGCAAACTGGACTTTTTTGTCTAAGGGAGCGTCTTCGAGCAGATGAATACTGGGTGGGCCCAGGCTGCGGCCTAAGAGCTGGGCCAGCAGATCCAGACTTAAGCCGCGATAATAAGGCTCACCGCTGGCGTAATTAAGTTCGGCCTGCTGAATATCTGCTGTGTTATAAAGCAGGCTTAGCAGCTGGAATAAAAGTTCGCGTGCATAGCCTAAGCGTAACTCAAGTTCACTGGCGAGCAGCTCAAGCCGCCCACTGCGCTGACGTCGCAGCAGCCAGAGAATTTCAACGCAGGCAAAGCCATCGCGCAGCACAGCCTGTACTTCCAAATACAACAGCCTTTCGTTGAGCTTGAGGCTATTGCCCTGTACAAGCCGGATTAAAGCGCGTAAAATCGCCTGTTTGAGCGGCCAAGGGGCACGAGCCAGCCAGTTTTGCAGCAGAGTAGCAGAACTGGCTCCGGGTATTCCTTCTAACACTCGGATCAGACCGCTGCGCAGACTTAAATTACCATAAGGCCCATTTAGAGCTTCATCTGCCAGATAAGCCTGCTCAAGCTCGGGCAGTAGCTGCTCAGGGCTAAAGCGCTGCAGGCTGAGCCGAGCTTGCAGAGCCAGTGCACGTTCGCGCTGGCCTAAGCGGGCAATAAGTGGCCCAATCCAGATTGGATGAGGGCTTTGTCCTGCGGCTTTTAGGGCTTCTAGCTGTACAGCCGTATCGGGATGAATGAGCAGGCGGTTCAGATCTTTGCGAAAATAAGCGGTGCCAATTTCGCCCATAATATACGCTGCGGCTTTAAGCTCGGTGCTGTCTTGTGAACTTAAAAGGGCTTTTAAATCACCCGCTGCATGCAATATGCCCTCTAAGCCACCACGAGTAAAGAGTACAATCAGCGTTTCACTTCTGACATTGAGAGCCGGATCGTGTAGATAAGCTTTGAGTGTGTCGTTACTGCGCTCATCCACCCAGTTACGCAAGGCCCGAATGGCGGCTTGCCGGACTTCGGGTTCTGTCTCACGTGCTAACAGACTAAACACGGCCAGATTCTGATTGCGATTGCCATAACTCCCAAGTGTATTCAGGGTCTGAAGCCGAATGCTGCTTTGACTGTGCTCAAGCAGCGGCTCTAGCCGGTTTGCGGCAACTGGTAAACTTCGCGTTTGCAGCAGTTCCAGACTAAAGCGAATCCGCTGGGGATCCTCAGAGTCTAAATTAGTTTCTGCCAATTGGGCATAACTATGAGTGGAATACAGCGGATCTGAATCTTCATCGAGCTTTAAAGGACGGCTGAGTAAAGCAGCCTGCAACTGATTCTGATAAGGGCGACGCAGTGAAAAGACTAAAACCAGTGCCAAAATTGAGGCTGCCAGGGCGCTTAAGGCATAACCTTGAATCGGTAGACGCGGCAAGACCAGCGTCACCACCACAAAAGGCAAGACGGCAAAAAATTCGAGCAGGCCGTTAATCACAATTCGCAGACGTCGCCTGAGCTCAGACGGAAAAGCCAGATAGACCAGATTAACGGAGGTTTTATAGAGGGATTTATTTGTCAGTTGCTCAGCCGAGCGCCCGACTGTATTGACCATCAGCGTTGGGCTGATTAAAAAACCACTTGCTGCAATCCCAATACAAAACGGAGTGCTGGCGAGACCAAATAAAGGACCAAACGATTGAATAATACGATTTTCAACAAAAAGCTGAATCACCAAAGCTAATAAATTGGTAATCGCCAAATAAGAGCCTAAAAAGGCGGTGATGCCGTCTTTACCAAAATTGCTGCTGAGCAATAATTGCTGCTGATACTCTGCCAGATTACAGCCGAGCTTAACGCTCATAATAATTAGCATAAATTGCAGCAGCAGGCGATGCTGAAAAATCTGGCTAAAGATCGCTTTTGTACCTTGCCAGATACTGTCGTTAGGCGGGGCCGTGGGGGCACTTTCAGGACTTGTTGGCTGAGGTTGGCCGGCATTGTCCCCGAGATGATGGATCAGCAGATGGATAGATAACAAACCCAGTAGACAAACAAAAAACAAACAGACAAAGAGCAGGTTTTCAGCCCCTAAAGGTCTGGCCAGGCCTGAGGCTATCCAGCCGCCAAGCATCGCGCCCAGTGTACCGCCAGCGCCAATTAAAGGCAGCAGGCGTTTGGACTGACGGCTGTCCATACAGTCGCTGTAAAGTCCCCAACATTGCAGAGTGAACATCGAGACAAAGACTTCTGCAAACACAGATAAACTTAAAAAGACCCCTGGTTCCCAGCCATGTTCGCCAAAGCTCAGCAGGCGGGCTCCCATCAGGATGGCACCTAAAAGTCCCAAAAAGCTTAAAATCTCAGTCTGGCGACTCACCCGACCAATCACCCGGAGTGAATAAAACAAAGAAATAACAAATAACACCCCACCCTTGGCCAGAAAATAAACAGGTAAAGCGCTACGGCCAAAGCTATTGAGTAACAGGCCCAGGTGAACACTCTGCAGCAAAGTCATACCCAGTTGCGCTACCGCAAAATGAGCAATCAGCCAGCTTAAAAGATTCCATTCATGGCCACGAATATTAAACAGGCGATTAATACGCCTGAGCAGAGGCTGGCCCATTGACTCAGGCATATGGCTTCATCAGGCCTGGCTCAAATGCTGGGGTAAGTCCCCTTCGGCACAGTGCAGACGAGCAAACGAGTAAATCTGGTGGGCAAGTTCAAGCGAATGCTCAATATAGGGAGTATGACTAAAATGAGCGGGCTCTAAAAAACGCACATGTTTGGGCATGGTCTGTTTAAAAAAGTCCAGCTGGTTTTCCAGAATCCGATCCTGGCGTCCCCAGATCACAAGAGTCGGCACATTTATCTGCTGCATCTCGTCATGGGTAAAATTATATTCAGGCTTAAAATAAGCCATTAGCTCACGTAAATGAGGTTTGGCAAAGCGCATTTGCAGCTCTTTGGCGACAAACCAGCGATATAGAGGGGGTTTAGTGTAAATCCGTTCTACCAGATCATCAGGCTTTTGCTGAGAGATTTCGCCAAAAATCTGGCGCACTTTAGCAAAGTGTTCGTCTGCTACACCGGCCCCACCTGGTGATGACAGGACCATTAAACGCACGTTTTCAGGTTTATGCAGATAATAACGCAGGCAGGCCAGGCCACCTAAAGAGTTGCCAAATAAAATCGCTGGTTCATGATTGGCTAAAATCTGGTCCAAGGCTTCAAAAAACATGCCGTCGAGTACTTGGGGATGAATTCCGTCAAGCGGGGTATCGCTAAAGCCATGCATCGGTAAATCTGGGGCGATAATCCAGCGCGTGACGCGGCGCAGGCGTAACAGTAAGCGATAGAGTTCAGGGGCCTGGGTGCCAAAACCGTGAATCACCACCATCGGTGGTAACTTACCGCTGCCTTTGGCCTGATAATAATGAAGTCGGCCTTGAGAGGTTTCAATATACTGGCCGGCAAATCCCATGGTCTTTAACATCTGACTGCTGGAACGGTTATAAAAACGCGAAAATCCTTCGGTGGGCATTCAATCAGCTCGATAGGGCAGGATGGATCTTTTGTAGCATATTTGTGCGCGCTTAAAAAGTCTGTGAAGCTTTAGAAAAACTCATCAAGTAAAACGTAATACTCACGGCGTTCAGGCTGGTCTTGGATTCCATAACATTCCAGGGCATAAGCCTGTAGCTCTGGGCCATAGCCGTTTTCACCCAGGCTGCGTACAAGCAGGGCGAGATCCTGCCAGCGATCAGCGATGCCAGCGCGGCCTAAATCAATTAATCCGCTTAAGTGATATTGTTCTGACCTTACTCGTTCTAATAAATAATTGGGTAGACAGGCATCCCCATGACAAAAGACCAGATCTTCATCTGCAGGCTGTTGAGCAAGTAATTGTTGGTAAAGCACTTCCGGGTCCATCCCCAGATATTCGTCTTCAAAATCATCTACTTCAACCAGATTCTGATCAAGTCTCAGGCGGGCTTCAGTTAATTGGCGCTTAAGCCTACGGTCAAAGGGGCAGGTTTGTATGGGCAGAGCATGAAGCTGCTTTAAACCTTCAGCAAGCAGTTTAATCCAGATTTTGGCGTCTGGTCTGAAGTTTTCTTCACAAGCAGGCTGACCCGGCAGGGCGCGCATCAATAGATACTCCCAGCCTTCATAAACCTGATAGGCCAAGACTTCTGGGACGGGGTAACGCCCTGTCAGCCAGGTCTGGACATCCCGGTCAATGCTGAGAGAGTGCTGTTCAGCCAGGGACTGGGCTTTGAGATAGGCTTGTCCACCATCATTCCAGCGCAACCGCCAGACCTCGGCTTCAGAATGGCCCAGGTCAATGGGGGTAAAGTCAGCGCCTGGCAGCCCCAAGGCTGCTGTAATCAGATCAGGGCCTAGGGGACTGCTCATTTATCTTTTTAGCTTCGCTTTAGTATTTATGCAGCTGGCCAACCGGCGGGCGCTGCTTGTTGCGAGTCCAGACGGTTTCAAAGTCAGGTGAGTCCATGAGATCTTCTACCGTAATCATTTCCCAGCCGTATTTGGCTTTATGCGGGAACATCCGAGGAGGCTGGGGCAGCAGGCGCAGAGCTTTATACAGGAGTTCAGTGCAATAAAAACGCTCATCGCTGGCATTTAAAAACAGGCTGTCGTAACCTTTACCAACCTGAGCACGCGCATAAGTCAGGGCTTTGGTAAAACCTGCTGGATTAGCATTCAGACTTTTGGGACGCAGCACGACAAACGTATCGCGCTCGCTGCGGGCTGTATAAACCGCCAGGCTCTCATGAACAACACCCCGGAAGCGGTCGTGCATATCGGGCTGGGTGGCTAAGCTGTGAATAATCTGACCTTGGCCAATATACAGAGCACCATGGACAAACGAACGGTCATTGCCGCAGAGAATCAGATCGCCGGGCTTGAGTTTGGCCGTCAGGGCCTGAAGTTCAGCTGCAGAAATCGGCGCAACGTTATCAGCGGGTGAGGGTTTATTGTATTCACGCATGACCATCTGATCGCTGTAGGGGTAAAGCTGCTGACGAGCAGCTGGATCTTTGCCCAATAGAGCAAAGGCCGCAGGGCCATGTTGTTCCATCAACTGATCAGCACCAGCGGTTGGTTTGCCTTGTTCAATTGAGTCAGCGAGTTCTTTATAAAGATCTTTCAGGACAGGCAGCATCAGGGCTGGATCTTGATGAGGAGCGCGAACATTGGCGCGTGTGTTGCTTTGAGCTCGAACTGAGTTCATAGCTGAGAGCTGTTGATTTTGCAGGTTTAAAGGAGCGCTCTGGCCACAAGCTGTCAGAGACAAAGCAACCAGACCCAAGGCGACTAAAAAACGAATCGATTTCATATAGACACAACCTCTACGCTGAAGATAAATCACTTATGGCTAAATCTCTGAATAAACTGGCGTATCTGGCCTTAAGACCAGAACAAACTGAATGTAAGTTTTGGTTAAGCTTGAATTTAATCGCAGAATCATCTCTCAATGCGCCATAATATCACTGAGTTTGTCGCCCGTTTTAAATGAATGGCCTAAAGGTGAGGCCGTGTAGCCTGTTGCAGTCTCAGGCGACCTCAGACTGTTGAACGTGCCAGGTTACCTGTCTGATCTGCGCCAGAACTTTCGCCTTCTTGATTATTCTCGTGAATATATTTGCGTTGAATCCTAACGGACACAATCAGCATTTTCAGTTGACCACACCAGATCGGTTGCTCTAGATGAACCCACCAGCGTCCGCGATCAAGCAGGCCTAAAGTGCCTGATGCGCCTCTATGTTTGGGATGCGTCAGGATAATGCGGGTGCCTAAAGGAAACAGGGTTGTATTGATAGTCGAATTCATAAATAAAGTCTGTCAGGTCGTGAAAGCTCTCTAATTGGCTTTCCATTGTCTCACAAATCTCAGATTGAACGTTTTCTCAGCCAAAAATCAGGACTTATTCAGCGGGGGCTGACTGTATACCGTGATGATCGGAGGTTTGTTTAAGTGCTTAGGTTAAGCTGAATATTATGAAGGTTTAGGATGGGTTAAGCTTGGGGAAATAGGCGTTTAAATCAGGTAAGTTCAGGTTTGAGCTGCGCCATAACCTCAACATAGCAACGAAAGGTGTAGAGAAAACCATGAAAAAATCATCCATCCTGATCGCAGTTACGGCACTGAGCGCCATGCTGACCGGCTGTGGTGGTGGCAACATGGGCAACGTCAATCAGGTTTATCTGGCTGCCAGCCAGGCTCAGAACCAGACGGCTAATAAATATCTCTATGCTGCTCCGCCTCAGATTCAGACTAACGGTACCGCTCAGGCAAGTGCTGGTGGCCGTGCGGTTGCCACTTCTGGTGGCTATGTCTACGAGCAAAACGCTGCTGCTAACTCAGCTGGCTATAGCTACTACAACGCCCAGAATCCCTGCCTCTACCCGGTTGCCGGTCAGGCCGTCAACTGCGGCACCAGCGCCAACGGTGCAAATTCCGGTTATTATACGGGTCAGCAACCCGTTTATCAGACTAATCCCCAGGCTAGCAGCAGCTATGGCTCTGGCTATGCCGTCACTCCTGGTGGTAATGGTGCTGTTGCTCCTCAGACTTCTTCTTATGGCGCAGTCAACCCAGCAGCCAGCTCATATGGAACCGCCACTCAGGCCAATCCCTATGCCAGCACTCCGACAGCAGCTAACCCTTATGGCACCACACCTGCTAGCTCTACCAATCCTTATGGAACAGGTGCCAGCACGCCTTCGACCTATACCGGTCAGAGTGCAACCCAAATGACTGATGCAGAGCGCGCTCGTGCTCGTATCGCAACCAATGCTCCTGCAGCCTCTGGTTCAACCAGCACAGGCAAAAAAGGCACGAGCTTCTAAACCAGTTTATTTTTTCTCTATCTCTACGCAATCGGGCAGTCCAAGTGACTGCCTTTTTTCTTTTTTGCTTAACACCCCCTTGGACGGGCAATCGGGGTGATGGGGCCTTAGGCCTTCCCCCTCTTTCCAAAAAGAGGGGGACAGATAGATGAGCAAGGTCGGGTGGTTGGTTGGCTAAAGAGAGACAGACGAACTGCTCAGCGCGCCGTTAGGCGCCCTCCCTCCTCTTGATTGCAAGAGGGGATGGTCACAGAGACTTATCAATCGCATCCAGCTAGGGGGTGTTTGTTATCAAGAAAAATCATCCTGTTCTTAAGTTCTATCGTCGCAGGCTGCGCAAACGGTCAACTCCAGCTGAACAGCATCTTTGGCATCACCTTCGCGATCGTAGATTGGGTGGCTGGCGTTTTGTGCGCCAGTACAGCGTGGATTTTTTTATTCTGGATTTTTACTGTCCTGCGGCTAAGCTGGCTGTTGAAGTAGATGGTGGGCATCATGGGTGGACAAAATATGCCCAGGCTGATGCTGAGCGAACCGCTTGGCTGGAAGCTCAAGGGATTTGTGTTGTGAGATTCTGGAATAATGAAGTCCTTAAGCAGACTGAATCTGTGCTGATGCGTTTGCTGGAAACGCTAGGTGAGTCTAATCAGACTAATTGTAATTCCTTGTCAGCTGATTTACACGAGGAGTAAACTTCCGCTGCTGTTTAGTATTAGGAAGGTTTTAGCAGAATGTCCAGCCCCTCATCAGAACTTGATTTTGAAGTCAATCAGGCGCGCTTTACGGGCTTTTCGGATCTCTATGATCGTTACCGGCCTTCGCCACCTGCTGTGTTAGCCGAGCTGTTGATTCGTTTAGCCGCTTGTTCTGGACCAATAAAAGTTGTGGATTTGGGTTCGGGGACAGGACTCTCAACTCGTTATTGGGCAGATCATGCTGATGAAGTGATTGGCATTGAACCGACTGATGATATGCGCCAGCAGGCTGCTCAGCTTGGGCCTGACTCTATCAGCTATCAAAAAGGTTTTTCCCATGCCACTGGCCTGCCGGATCAATGGGCCGATATTCTGACTTGTTCACAGGCTTTACACTGGATGGACCCCATGCCGACTTTTCAGGAAGCAGCAAGAATCCTCAGGCCTGGTGGTGTGTTTGCCGCTTATGATTATGACTGGCCGCCCGTTTCGGGCTATTGGGAGCTCGATGGTCTATATATTCAATGTGCCAAACAAGCGGTTAAGCTTGAACTGGGGCTCGGACTTGAGCAGGGCTTAGTGCGTTATGAAAAACACAGTCATCTGGAGCGCATGAGCCAGAGTCGCGTTTTTCGCGCGGTGCGTGAACTGGTTGTGCATCATCATGATCAGGGTAATGCTGAGCGCTTTGTGGGCTTATTTCTGAGCCAGGGTTATGTTCAGACTTTACTCAAGCAGGGCTTAACAGAATCTGAACTCGGTATTGATCAGCTGCGTAAAACCGCTGAGCGACTGCTTGGCGCAGAACCTCAACCCTGGATCTGGTGCTCACGGATTAGAACGGGAATTGTCTAAACCCTCTCAGTCGGCCTGAAGCTGAGCTGGGTTTTGGACACGTTTTCTGAGAAACTGTCTGAAGAGAGTTAACCCGTCTTTTCAGGAGTGTCTGTTATGTCTGTTCAAGCTTGCCCTGAATGTAGCTATCCTGTTTCGGATGCGGCCGAACATTGTCCCCACTGTGGGTTTCCGCTTATCCAGCTGCAGGCAAAAAAAATCGCGCCAGATAAAGTGGTTTCGCCACTGGTTTGGATTAGTGGCACTGTCGCTGTTTGCGCTCTGCTGGCTACGGGGCTGGGGCTATTTTTAATCCAGCCCAAACAAGCTGTCTCTCAAGCTGTTGCCAGGCCTTCCGCAACGGGCCCATCAGAAGCTGAGCTCAAAGCAAAAGCCCTGGAGCTTGAAATTGAACGTGTCAAACTGGAGCAAGCCAAACTCAAACAGAGTCAACAGACATCTTCTGGTTCATCAAAACAAGTAACAACGGTAGTAGTTCAGCCACCTGCCATTCAGGTCACAGATTCAGAGCTTGCCAATTTGGACTGTCGTTCACTTTGGATCCTGCGCAATACAATTTATGCCCGCCATGGGCGTATTTTTCAGACCGCTGAAGTCAGAAACTATTTTAACCAGCAAGCTTGGTACCAGCCCCATTCGGGTTACCATGATGGCTTGCTGAGTCAGGCCGAAAAACAGAGTGCAGCAAATATTCTGGCGATTGAAAAAAGTTCGGGCTGTATCTAACATCTTGAACCTTGCTGGATTCACATCATTCATCTAGCTCCGTAATCGAGATCCGTTAAATGTTGTTCTGATTTGATCAGGTGTCTTGCTCATCTTGAGAGACTGCGTCATCATTTAGAGTGTTCTGATTAAACCTGGGCGTTCAAACTTTTGGTTCTTCCTAACTCTCATTTATCGTTTGGTTATTTTTCGTTAAAGAGAGAAAAGATCTGAACCAGCTTGGCCTACAAGATATTCAGAGAGACTGCGTAGGAGAGAGTTTATGAAAATTTTAAAGTCCCTGAAGATTCTGAGCCTCGGTGCCCTGGTGGCAATGTCCCTGACGGCTTGTTCGAATCCCCTGCAGCCAGGCATGGCCATGCAGCAGAGTGACTTTGGCGGCATCCGCAATCAGGAAGCCGTTCCTGATGAATATCTGATCAAACGCAAAGGTGTCGCTTACCTGCAGTCTCCTCAGGAATGGGCTGAAGCCAATGGCCTGCTCTTTGTACGCGAAATCGAAGCGCTCGGTGTTGAACTCTTTAAAGTCTCTAACGCTTCTGCTCTGAGCAAAATTGCGGATCAAGTTGAATATTCTGAACCCAACTACCTGCGTCATCTCTCTATCCCCGCTCAGTCTGG
>CAJYHH010000634.1 GCA_913773825.1 Candidatus Sericytochromatia bacterium
AGCATAAGTAAGGAGTAAAATATGACAACTCAATTAACTCAGAGAACCCCTCAGCCCTCTAGCCCACAGGCTTTACTGACACCAACCCCCAAAAACAAACGTTCACTGTTTGAAGGTCCCTTAGTCCGTCAGGCTTTAATTGACGCCCTGGGCAAGTTTCACCCTCGCGATCAGATTAAAAACCCGGTGATTTTACTTGTTACAGTTGGCGCACTGATTTCAAGCGTCGCTGTGGTTCAAGACATCACAGCTGGACGGGGTTTTAGCTTTAATCTACAAATTAGCCTATGGCTCTGGTTTACCACCTATTTTGCCAACTTTGCAGAAGCGATCGCAGAAGGCCGTGGCAAAGCCCAGGCTGAAAGCCTAAAAAAAATGCGCACCGAAACCATGGCGCGTAAGCTGATCAACAATCCAACAGGCAGTACATCTGGGCGCGAAGAGCTTGTACCCGGTACCGAGCTGCATATCGGTGATTTAGTTATCTGTGAAACCGGGGATGTAATACCTGGTGATGGTGAAATTATCGAAGGCATTGCCAGCGTGGATGAATCTGCCATTACAGGAGAATCCGCCCCGGTCGTGCGCGAAAGCGGTGGCGACCGATCGGCTGTTACTGGCGGGACGCGCGTGATTTCTGACCGGATTGTGATCCGAATTAGCAGCGAACCGGGTAAAAGCTTTTTAGATCAGATGATCGGCCTGGTAGAAGGCGCTAAACGCCAGCGCACGCCGAATGAAATTGCTCTGAATATTCTGCTGATCACCCTGACGATTGTGTTTGTGCTAGCCGTGATTACGCTTAAAGCCTTTAGTAATTACAGCGAAGCGGCTGCCGGTTTTACAGGCGTTAGCCCGGTAACCCTGCCAGTTTTAGTGGCTCTGCTGGTCTGTCTGATTCCGACGACAATTGGCGGTTTATTAAGCGCGATTGGGATTTCGGGAATGGACCGTCTGCTGCAGCACAATGTACTGGCCACCAGCGGTAAAGCCGTTGAAGCCGCAGGTGACATTGATGTGCTGCTGCTGGACAAAACCGGCACGATTACTCACGGTAACCGCATGGCCTCGATGTTTTTACCTGTTGCTGGCATTACTGGCGGTGAGCTGGCTGAAGCGGCGCTGCTGTCTTCATTAGCCGATGAAACCGCTGAAGGCCGCTCAATTGTTGACTTAGCCGGCAGCAAATACAATACCCGTCTCGACACACCCGCTGGCGCTGAATTTGTACCCTTTACGGCCCAAACACGTATGAGTGGATTAGATGTAGGCTCTCGTCAGATTCGCAAAGGTGCTTCAGATACGGTCATCAAATGGGTTCAGTCTCAAGGTGGCCAGATTCCAAGCAGCCTGCAGCGCGAAGTTGACGAAATTGCCCGCAAAGGCAGCACGCCCTTAGTGGTTGCTGAAAACCAGAAAATCCTCGGCGTAATCGAACTTAAAGACATTGTCAAAACCGGCATCCGCGAGCGCTTTGAGCAACTGCGCAAAATGGGGATCCGCACCGTCATGATTACCGGTGACAACCCCTTAACAGCCGCAGCCATTGCTGCCGAAGCCGGTGTGGACGACTTTTTAGCTGAAGCCACGCCTGAAGCTAAATTAGCTCGCATTCGCGCTGAACAGGCGGAAGGGCGGCTGGTTGCGATGGTCGGAGACGGAACCAACGATGCACCGGCGTTAGCCCAGTCAGATGTCGGTGTTGCGATGAACTCCGGCACTCAAGCGGCGCGCGAAGCGGGAAATATGGTCGATTTAGACTCGAACCCGACTAAGTTAATCGAAGTGGTCGAAATCGGCAAACAGCTGCTGATGACCCGTGGTTCGCTGACAACTTTTAGTATCGCCAATGATATCGCTAAATATTTTGCGATTATCCCGGCTTTATTTGCGGGCCTTTACTCATTACCGGGCAAACCCGGCCCGCTTTCAGCCTTGAATATCATGGGCTTAGCCACACCCGAAAGTGCGATTTTAAGCGCGGTGATTTTTAACGCTCTGATTATTGTGGCGCTGATCCCGCTAGCCCTGCGCGGTGTGCCTTATAAGCCATTGGGTGCAGCAGCGGTGCTGCGCAATAACCTGCTGATTTACGGCCTCGGCGGCATTATTGCCCCCTTTGCCGGCATTAAGCTGATCGACATGATTCTGGTTGCGCTAAGGCTCGTTTAAAGCTGATCCGTTTGTTGTAGAGTCCACCGGCCAGTTGACTCTACAACAAACAAAAAACAAAAGGAAACAAATCAAAATGGAATTTCTCCCTGCCTTACGAATGTTTGCAGTTCTGACTTTATTGACGGGTATCCTTTACCCCTTAGCGGTTACAGGTATCAGCCAGGCGGCGTTTTCTTATCAGGCCAATGGCAGCGTGATTATGGTGGATGGCCAAGCAGTGGGTTCAGAATTGATTGCCCAGAAATTTACCCACCCCGCTTATTTCTGGCCCCGGCCTTCTGCAGGTGATTTTGGAACAGTGTCTTCAGGGGTCAGTAATAAAGGCCCCACCAGCAAAGATCTACAGGCCACCATTAAAGAACGTGCTGACGCTCTGCGCAAAACACATGGTTTGTCTGCAAAAGCGCCCGTTCCTGATGAACTTGTCACAACATCAGGTTCAGGGCTGGATCCGCATCTTAGCCCAGCTGGTGCTGAGTTTCAGGCAGAGCGTGTAGCAACAGCACGTCAACTTAGCCTGCAAACTGTACAGGCTCTGATTCGCGACAACACCGAAGCTCGTCAGCTGGGGATCCTGGGTGAGCCACGGGTTAATGTGCTCAAGCTCAATCTGGCTTTAAACCAATTACCCGGACAGAAAGCTCCTCAGCCCATTCCCACCGCTACTCCTGAGGCTGAGGAAAAAGGCTAAACTGTCAGCATGAGCACTGAACGCCTAGATCCTGACGCTTTACTTCAAGCAATCCAGCGCGACGAAGCCCGTCAACGCCGCGGCCGACTCAAGATCTTTTTGGGTATGGCCGCGGGAGTAGGTAAAACCTATGCAATGTTATCTGCAGCTGGTCGCCTGCGCCGTGAAGAAGAAACAGATGTGGTAATCGGCTGGGTAGAATCCCATGGCCGGGTCGAAACCGATTCTTTAATCGGCGATCTGGAAATTCAGCCCCGTCGTCAGATCAACTATCGCGATACGGCCTTAGAAGAACTGGACCTGGATGGTCTGTTGGCCCGCAAGCCCGAACTGGCTTTAGTCGATGAATTAGCGCATACTAACGCCCCTGAAAGCCGCCATGCCAAACGTTATCAGGACGTGATCGAACTTTTAGAAGCAGGGATTGATGTCTGGACAACGGTGAATGTGCAGCATATCGAAAGTCGTTCTGATACGGTCCGGCAGATTACAGGCGCCTCGATTCATGAACGTGTACCGGACAGCATTCTGGATCTGGCTGACGATATTGCCTTAATTGACATTACCCCAGACGAACTGCTTGAGCGTTTAGGCGAAGGCAAAGTTTATCTGGGTGATAAAGCCCAGCGCGCAGTTGAAAACTTTTTTCAGCGTGGTAATTTAACGGCTTTGCGCGAAATGGCGCTCCGCCTGACTGCTGAACATGTGGATCAGGATTTGCAGGATTATCTCAGTCAGCATCGCACCGCCAGACCCTGGCGTTCTCGTGAACGCTTAATGGTCGCGGTCAGCCCTAGCCCGATGTCTGCTGAATTAATCCGCTGGACCCGCCGCATGGCCGGTAACTTAATGGCGCCCTGGATTGCGGTGCATGTGGCCACCTCCAGAAACTTATCAGCAGACGATCAACAGCGTCTGAGCGCCAATTTAGATCTGGCCCGTGAACTGGGAGCAGAAGTCCTGCTGACCAAAGGCGAAAACCTGCTCAGCACCCTGTTACAAACAGCCCGCCAGAATCACGCTACCCAGATGATTATTGGCAAACCGCAGCAAAGCTGGTGGCGTGATTTACTTAACGGCTCGTTTTTGACTTTTCATACCCTATTACATGCCCCAAGCGGCGTGGATATCTGGGTTGTGGATTCTTCGCGGCGCGAAACAGGCCCTTATCGCGGCCGACCCCTGCAGCTAACAGGTTTAGCCAATCTGACAAATGACTGGCGGGCCTATAGCGTAGCGATTATCAGCATGCTGGCCCTGACAGGCTTTAATAATTTAATTGCTGACTGGGTTGGTTATTGGTCAGTTGCTTTGATTTATCTGATGGGCGTGATGGGTTTAGCCTATGTGCTTAAACGAGGCCCCGTCTTGTTAGCAGCGGGTTTAAGCGCTTTGCTCTGGAATTTTTTCTTTATTCCACCGCTGTATACCTTTGCGATTAAAAACTTTCATGACTATCTGATGTGCGTGATGTATTTTTTAACCGCCAGCTTAATGGCGGGCCTGACCAATCGGATCAGATTACAGGAACAAAGTGCTCAGCAGCGCGAACAACGCATTGCCCTGCTTTATCGCTATGCCCGCAAACTGGCTGACACAGATGGCCGTGATGCTTTAGTCAAAGTGGCAAAAGAAGAAATCCAGCAGGTTTTACAAGCCGAAACCGTCTTTTTACCCGTTAGCGGTGAGCATCATCTGTCGCGCGGGGGCACCCAAGAACTCGAAGCCAAAGAATGGACAGTAGCCCACTGGGCCTTTGAACATCGCCGGCCGGCTGGACGTGATACAGAAACCCTGCCGGTTGCGCGAGGTTATTATCTGCCCTTAATGACCGCAGATGGGGTTTATGGCGTATTAGGCATTTACTCTGGGGATCAAGGCCTGAGTTTTGAGCAGCGCCAACTGCTCGAAACCCTCTGCCAGCAGCTGGCTTTAGCACTTGAAAGAGAACTGCTGCAAGAAGCCAATACCCAGGCACAAGTCAGCCAGATGACAGAATCGTTTTATAACGCTCTGCTTAACTCAGTCTCTCATGAACTGCGCACGCCCATTACAACGATTCAGGGTGCGGTAAATAATCTTCAAAGTGAGATAATTTTTAATCAGCCCGAACAGCGCCAGGCGATGCTCGAAGATCTGGGTGCCGCCAGTCGACGCCTGGATCATTTAGTGGCCAACTTACTGGATATGAGTCGCTTACAAGCAGGAAAAATCGGCCTTAAACGCGACTGGTGTGATCTTGGAGATATTGTGAGGGCAGCAATCAAAACCCTGAAGCGCGAACTCAAAGAATACCCGCTTACCCTGGATCTGCCCGCTGAACTCCCGCCGCTACAGGCTGATTTTGGGCTTCTTGAACAGGCGCTAATCAATGTCATTCATAAC
>CAJYHH010000635.1 GCA_913773825.1 Candidatus Sericytochromatia bacterium
GCGTGATTTAGAAAACTCAAATGATGTCTGTTTGAGTTCTGTGCCAAAAGGTGAGCCTGTCAGGGCTTATCTAAGCTTTAATCAGGATTTGTATAAAAAGACCTGTCGGGATTATAAAGCTTATTGGGACTGGGTCAAAACCCGTAACGAAAAGCGCTTTGATGCGGCTCAGGCCCATGGTAAAAACTATGACGCCAAAAATATGATGCATACTTTTCGCTTGCTAGCGATGGCAGAAGAAATTGCCCGTTATGGTGAGATTCGCGTCAGGCGTCCTGACCGACACAGGCTGCTGCAGATTCGAAGTGGGAACTGTGACTATGATGAATTATTGGCAGAAGCTGAAGCACGGATTGAGGGGATAGATGTTTTGTACCAGCAGTCTGGCTTACCTGATCGACCTGATCTAGACAAAATTCATCAGCTTTTGGTCAGAATTCGTCGCCAATGGTATGTGGGTTAGATGCGTGTTAGAATAGCGCACCTTCAATAATCCCCGAGGCTGGAGCATCATGATGAAAATTTTAAAACATCTCCTGTTAGCAACCCTGGTTATGAGTGCATTGCCTGTATTGGCAGCAAATTGGGAAAATGACAAACCTGATGCCGCAATCAGTAAGCTACCGGCCGGTAAGGGGCTGCGCACCCATACAAGCCCTGATAAAAAGCGCTTTTTAATTGCCCGTGATGAAGGCGGCCATGGGGACTTCTTTTACGAGCAGATCTACTATTTCAACGGTAAACAGTACACCTTGCTGGGAACCTATATGCAGCGCAGTGTGGTCACACCGGTTACTTGGACCAAAGATAGCGTCAGCTTTGAAGCCTGGATGCCAACCGGGCCAGATAAAGCTGATGTGATGCGGGTTGAGTTTTATCCGGCCAAAGGCCTGCTGCGCAGTAAAAAAATCAGAACCGAAGCCGTTCAAGCTGCTGGCTAAGCTGAGTGAAAGACTCAAGATGTTAAGTCCTGAGCTGACTAGCGCACGCCTGCGTCTGCGGCCTTACAGAGCTGAAGATGAAGCTGACTTTGTTGCTTTGTTTAGCCAGCCAGGTGTGCTTGAACATTCTTCGACATCTGCTGACCCTGAACACAGTCGTCAGCTGTTTATTAAAGCTCAGACTTTTTTGACTCAGCCCCCGGATAAACCCTTTCAGCTCTGGAAGCTCACTCGTCAGGGCAAAATGGTCGGGCATGCTGAACTTAAGTGGACCGATAGCTGTGAAGAGCATGAGCTGGAAGTGGTTTATTTTTTACATCCAGACAGCTGGGGCCAGGGCCTGGGCACAGAAGTCTGTCAGGCCTTAGTCGCTCACGCACAAAAACAAGGGGCCAGAGCGGTGATCGCAACCGTAAATCCCCAGCATCAGGCCTCAATGAATGTGCTGGAAAAATCAGGTTTTTACGAAACCGAATTACGCCAAGATGCTGAAGGCGTTTATTGGCTGTTTCGCGCGCGATTTGTCTCGCTCTGAAACAATGGGCATCAGCATCTGGCTACCAGCCCCCAGTCACTAGCTCTCTGTTTTTTGCGGCAACAGCAGACTAAAGCAACTTCCCTCACCCACTGTGCTGCTGATTTTAAGCTCACCCCCATGACGACGGGCAAATTCCTGACAGAGCTTTAAACCCATGCCTGTGCCTTTTTCGCCCTGGGTGCCAGGTTGGCTGACAATCGGGTGATTAAGGGCAATATGATTAAGTAATTCTGGTGACAGGCCCTGGCCTGTATCACACACGCTGAGCTCAATTTGTTTGTCATAGCGTTTAAAGCCCAGGGTAATTTTGCCCTCGGCAGGGGTAAATTTTAAAGCGTTTGAGACTAAATTATTGAGCACGGTGCGGACCAGCTTATCGTCGACGGCGACTGTGGTTTTAGGCGGAACGTCAATATTCAGCTGGATTTGTTTTTGGCTGGCTTTGTCGCGATGGAGCGCCAGACAATCATCATAGAGCCGGGTTAAATCCTGCTCATGAGGATGAAAGGGGAGTTCATCTGTCACGGCCTGTGACCAGCTCAGCATATCTTCAAGCAGTTCATACGTGCGGTGAAGAGAATCAGCTAAACTTGAGAGCATATTGCGGCGCTCTTCAAGCGGTTTATCGCTTTGCAGCAGGCGTTTTAAGACCACGGCAGACGAGCCAATTGGGCCACGCAGGTCATGGGCTAATGTCGTCAGCATCAGCTCACGCTGACCAAGCTGACGGCGCAGATGACGCTCAGAGCGGCGTAGGCGCAGTTGGGTTTCGATTCGGCTTTGCAGTTCGGTAAACACAAAGGGTTTAGTCAAAAAATCACAGCCACCGACTTCAAAGGCTTCACTCATGGTGTCTTCATCAAGTTGGGCGGTTAAAAAGATCACGGGGATCACTGAGAGATGGGGATCATGCTGCATCAGTCGACAGACATCGATGCCAGAAATGCCAGGCATTGAGATATCCATCAAGACTAAGTCAAAAGGATTGTGATGTTCACGACGCAAGGTTTCTAACACCAGGCGGCTGTCGTCGAGAAAAACGGCCTGATAACCCGTAAGTGAAAGAAAACTTTCCATCAAACGCAGACTGGTAATATTGTCATCGACTACAAGAATCCGGCTTGAATCGTGCATGCTAAAGATCCTGTCAGTGTCAAAAATTTAAGTACAAACGAACAATAAACGCGTCTATGCATGCCACTATAGCCAATCACCAGGCTGGCAATCTTAGATCTAGCCTAATTTCAACTGAAAGTTTTTTTAGCTCAGTCTCAATCTAATCAAATCACCAGCCGGTGGGCTTCCCATCCAGCGATGACAATGATTATCATAGTA
>CAJYHH010000636.1 GCA_913773825.1 Candidatus Sericytochromatia bacterium
TGAGTTTTTAGTATAAACAGCCGCCTGCCAGAAAATCAAGCCCCGCTGCTAAAGATTTTTTTTCCGGAAAAAAATCTTTATGCAAAACAACTCGATGATGCAAAAGAAGTATAAAAGTGACTAGCTAAAGCTTAAAACACAAGCAAAAATGACTTGATTTTCAAAATCAGACGGACTAAAATAAAGTGTAAGTTTTACACTTAAAACAGTTCTAAAAAGAGGTCTGAATGTTAGCCCTGATTAAAGAAGGTTCTCAGCTTCAGCTTCAAGAGCTGCCGATTCCTGAGCCCCAAACTGGCGAAGTCCTGATCCGGGTGCGCGCAGCGGGCCTATGCCGCACAGATGTTCTGGTGATGCAAGGCAAATTACCCGCCATCAACCCTTTAATCCCAGGTCATGAGTTTGCGGGTGAAATTACCGCCATCGGTTCAGATATCACTCAGTTTCAGCTCGGCCAACCCGTTACGGTTCACCCCTTAATTGGCTGCGGCTTATGCCCCTGCTGCCAGATCAAGCGGCCTGAACATTGCCCTGATGTACAGATGCTGGGTGTTGAACGACACGGCGCTTTTGCTGAATATATCTGTGTTCCGGCTCAAGCCGTCTGGCAAGTACCTGACTCGTTGAGCTGGCAAGAAGCCGCTTATACCGAACCTGTTGCAGCCACCCTAGGGGTACTGCGCGCTGGCATTCAACCCGAACAAAAAGGTTGGATTACCGGCAGTAACCGAATTGCAGCTTTAACATCAAGAGTCTTAAATCTTCATGGCTGTCAGCCTGGAATCGGCTCTTTAGCTGAATTTGAGCCAGATAGCCTGGATTATGTGATCGAAACCGGCTTAAAAGCAGAGGAGCTACCCACGATCCTGCAAGTCTTAAAGCCTGGCGGTACCTTGATTGCCAAAAGCCGCCATCTGGGTGAATTACCTTTACCCTGGAATATGCTGGTACGCAAAGATATCCGTTTACAAGGCTTGTATTACGGGAGTTTTAAACAGGCCCTGGCGATGATTAACACTGAACTGCTCGGCGATTTAATGGGTAAAAGCTATCGGCTATCTGACTGGCAAAGCTTTATTGCCCCGGCCCCCGAAGCCCAAAAACCTTTTTTGGTGATGGACTAATGTGTGGCATTCTGGCCGTTTTAAGCCACATAGAGCCCATCAGCGCTAAACGTCTACAAGCTGGTTTACTTGCTCTACAAGAACGTGGCCCTGACGGTGAAGGCCTTTGGATCTCGCCAAATACTCAGGTCGGTTTGGGTCATCGTCGCCTGGCGATTCGCGACATCCAGGGCGGTGCCCAGCCCTTAAGCAGTCCTGACGGACAACTCTGGGCCGTCGTAAACGGTGAGCTCTATGATGCCAAACGTTTGCGGGCTCAGGCCCAAAGTAGAGGTTATGTCTTTAAAACCCAGTCAGACAGTGAGCTAGCTGTGGCACTTTATCAGCAAATGGGACTGGATTTTGTTCATGCTCTGCGCGGTGAATTTGCGATCATCATCTGGGATCAAAAACGCCAGGAGCTGATTGCAGTACGCGATCGCTTTGGAATTAAACCACTGGTTTATAGCCAGGGCATCAATGGGTTAATGCTGGCTTCTAAAGCCCGTGCCCTGCATGCAATGGGCTTACCCGCCCGCTGGAATTTAGCCGGTTTGCGCCAGAGTCTGGCCTTGCAGTATCTGCTGCCAGCCCAGAGTTTATTTGCAGATGTTCAGCAATTGCCGCCTGGTCATCTGCTGCGCGCGGATACACAGGGCAAGCTACAGATTCAGCGTTATTGGGATCTGGACTATGCTCAACAAGCAGAACTCAGCTCAGAAAGCCCAGCACCAGAGATGTTCTTAAACCTGCTCCAAGATGCGGTCCATCAACGGCTGGAGTCAGATGTACCGATCTGCAGCCATTTATCTGGTGGCTTAGATTCAAGTGCCGTACTGACTTTGATGCAGCAAACCGCTAAACAGCCTGTCCAGGCTTTTACCGTCAGCTTTCCTGATGATCCGCGCTATGACGAAGCCCCGATTGCCATCCAAACTGCCCGGCAACTCGGCGCCAGGCTGACAACGGTTGAAGTCAGAATCGCTGATTTAATCAAATATTTTCCTGACGCTGTGCGCTTAGGCGAAGGCCTGTCGATTAATGGCCATACAACCGCAAAATATCTGCTAAATCGTCAGCTTCGCCAATCAGGTTATCGCGTTGCCTTAACGGGCGAAGGCGCAGATGAACTGTTATTAGGTTATGCTCATTTCCGTCAGGAGCTGGGCCTTGATCCCAATAATCCCCTGGTAACGGGCTTGCATACCGCTGAAAGTCATCATCAAGCGCTATCTCCGATTCAGCAGCAACTGGGCTTTGTACCTGCCTGGCTGGAAGCCAAAGCGGCTTTGGGTAAACGCCTCGGCAGCTTACTCACTGAAGATCTCTTGCCTACTGCCACAGCAGAACTCCAGCAGATTTTACCCCAGGACCAGTTACAGGGCCGCCATCCTGTGC
>CAJYHH010000637.1 GCA_913773825.1 Candidatus Sericytochromatia bacterium
ACTCTTTCCCTACACGACGCTCTTCCGATCTCTGGACTCTGACTTACGCAACGCCACTCGCCAACTGCTTGAACTGACAGCCTTACCCGCTTCAGAACAAGCAGCCTGGATTCTGGCCGCTGAACAAGCGGAACCCCAGACAGCTGCCAGCCAGCACGAACAAACAAGCAAAACCAAGCGTAAAAGCCTGAGTATTTCAGTCCCAGGCCCCTTACAAGAACGTCTGCTTAATCACGCAGCCCGCCACGGCTTAAATCAAGCAGAGTTTACGCGTCACCTGCTCGACAAAGCCCTAGACGCTCTGGAAACCGGCGAATGGCAATTCCCAACCCCTGACGACTAAAAGCACAGCGAAAACAACTCTGATGCCTTATGTCTTTAAACCCATCACCCAAAACTTCTCCCTTATCTCCAGTTCAGTGCCAGCGCGCAGGCTACGGAAAGTTCATAGACTTTTAGATTTTGCAGATCAGGTGCTTTAGACGAAGCGCTCATACAGTCGTTAAGTGCCTGAGCGTGCTGCTTACTGCTGGCTTCGGGCTTGTCTTTAAAGATTTTTTTGAGCAGCGCACGGACGGTTAACTGACGTAGGGCATCATCAGCCTGGGGCCAGGTCTGGCCAGGGGCTAATAAGAGCTGTGAGACTAGCTCCGCGGCTTTTTCAACATCGTCAGGCTCGAGACTCGGCGGGGTACTCGGTGAAGTTTTGGACTGAGTTGGGGCAGAAGACTGAGTGCGCTCAATCGGATCTTGCTCAGTGCCAATGTCGGTATGTTTAAGCGGAGCGACAAAAGCCGCGCTAACCCAGGCTTTGCGCTTATCTGGCATTTCAATTTCAACCCAGTCGAGGTCATCAGCCTGAGAGCTTTTGCCCGTTAACAAATATGTCGCACCTGCTTGTGAACGCGCCACCAGCGGCGCTTGGCGTGAAGGCTGCTGACGCAGATTGACGTCTTTACCGGCAATCGCAACCCGAGCATCCGGTGTCGCACTTGGCTTGGGGCTTACAGCTGTTGTGCCAGCGGCAGAGGAGCGAGTCGTCTGACTGGCGCTCAGATTTGAACTTGAGCCAGAACCAGAAGCTTGAATAGAGCTCAGATCGGTCAGAGAAGTGCCCATTGTCACGCTGAGATCATCTGGAATCAGGTCTGTCTCGCTGATGCTAAAAGAGGCTTTGGGTTCACTCGCCAGACGCTGCTGATTCCAGACACCAATACCCGTGACTGAAGCAATTAAGGCAACCAGTCCGAAAGCAATAAAACGCGAGTCGCTGAACAAGCCAGAAAAACCAGTACGAGAGGCATTTGGACGCGGCGGAGGCCGAAAAGTTTTAAACATGGATTTGCCAGAATTGTGAAAGATTCATTCGAATAAGGGAAGTCAGGCATCGAGGGTTTGTAATGAAGGTGAAGACACGGCTTGACAGCATTCCGAACGGACATATATTATCAGAAGTACGAACTCCGAGCAACATCGCGAGAAGCGTTACAAGCGGACCAGGTGAGAGCCCTGGCCACAAAGTCCAAGAGGGGCGGCAGCGGCATCGTTGATGCTTTTAGCAAGCCAACTTCGATAGGGAGAAAAAACCTTCAGGCCGTCAAAACGGAGAGAAGGGAGTCTGCTGGAAGCGGCAGAGCAGCTCTAAAGAAGGGGAAATCCCTGAAGGACAAAAAACCAAGAGGGCAAAGGTTCTGAACCGTTTGAAAAAACGGCAAAGGACACACGGTCAGCGGGGAATAAACCTCTGAAGCCGCGGTGTTTGGTTTACCAGACAGCAAACGGCAAGAGAGGAGGGAGTCGGCGACGACAACCCATCCGCAAACAGTGCAAAGCCTTGAAGGTTGCAAGTGCAGAAAGGGCACGGGTTTCGACTCACTTTATCAGTCAGTCGGCACAACGGATCCCGGTCGGGTGCAAAGCCTTGAAGACGTGAAAAACGTCAGGAGGGCCAAGGTGAAAGGAATTGAAAGGTTCGTTTCACAAGGACGATCGGGGGGGAAACCCTTATAGCACCGCAGAAGTCCGAAGGAGGATCCGCCAGGATAGGGCGCGGGTGGAGTAAAGTGTCAGGAGCGAGGACGACAGCAATGTCCCCAACGCTGAAGGCGCAAGGGCCCCTGAAATGGATGCACCCCCTGCTCGCGCGCAAAGACTCCATGGGACACTGAACGCCTAAATTGCGGTTTGTCAGGGGTTTTTGCATTTTTTGATTTTCTGCTACATTTCTGAAAAAGCCTGAAAGCAAGTTTGATGATAGAACGCCAGCATCTGATCGCCCACAATAAACTCGACTATGTTCGTGGCAAACGTCCCAACGTTGACTGTATCCTCTGTGCGGTTCGCGATTATCATCCAGATGTTGACAGCCTGGAAGTCTATCGTGATGAGCTGTTTTTAATCAGCATCAATCTCTATCCCTATAACCCTGGACATCTGATGCTGGTGCCGCTGCGCCATATTGAAAGCCCAGAAGAGCTCAACGATACAGAGGCCTTACGTCTGCACCATTTGCAGAGCAAATCGCTCGGGGTGATTCGCGAACTGTATCCGGCAGCAGGCTTTAATATTGGCTATAACCTCGGCCCGGCTGGGGGCGGCAGCATTAAACATTTACACCTTCACTTAGTGCCCCGCTTTGTCAATGAACACGGTTTTATGTCTACCGTTGGCCAAACCCATATCATTGTTGAAAGCCCCCAGGACATGCTGAGTAAATTCAGGCAGGTCTTTGGCACAACTTGATTTTTTGTCCTTCAGTCCCAACCGCAAAGCCGGTATTAGTTGACCGGCTTTGCTGTCAAAAAAGCTAAAACGCTTATTTTTCTGGGGGCCGCATCACGGTCACAACCGGACGCTGATAAGTCGTCAAAGGCACTTGCACCACTTGGCGCTTACTGCTGGAATTATGAACCATCCAGACTTTATCGCCCTCAATTTTTGAAACTACACCGACATGGCCATAGCCACCTTTGCTTTTGCGAGTAAAGAAGACAATATCACCTTCTTTGTACTCAAAATTACGGGCTACTGGCCGCATTTTATTGTCACCGGCAATTTGGGTAAAGCCGCTGTCTTTAAGCTGGCGATGCAGGGTATTACACTCGTTTGAATCAACCGATTTATCAAAACGGGTATCGTCCAGAATGCGTGACACGGTATGGGCACAGGCTAAATTACCGTATTCCAGAAAAGCGTGGCGGTATTTTTTACCAGCCTGGGCATCATCGCGAGCAATGTCAGCAATTTTTTCACCCAGATTCATGCCAATGACTTTTAAACGCCAGGTCTCATAAATGTCTTCACCTAAGCTGCGAGCGCTATCAGCCAGGCTTTCCAGCTCAGCTTTGGCAACCCCGGTCAGATTGCCTTCGCCGCGCACTTGAGCTGCTTTAATCGTTTGGCCTTCGCGAATCAGATATTTGACTATATCCTGCTGCACATCATTTTTGACCTGCGGGTCGCTATGAGTGGCGTTAAGATCAATCGCTTTATCGTGTAAGTCTGTCTCAAGCAGGCTCTGAGTCAGAACCTTGTACATACTGGTGCGTGAGGCTGCAGGCAGCTGTTTATCGGCGTCAGCGGCTTTAAACAGCTCAATCGCGCCATCAAAGTCACGATCTTCAATCAAGTCAGCCAAGACATCATCAAAACGCTCAGCGCGAGCAGCGGGGTCTGTAACAGCACGGATTTCAGTCAGAGCAGAACTGACGTTAATTGGCGTATTAGCATCAACAAAAGGTACGGTGCCGGTTGGAGTACCCTGAGCCGGAACCTGAACTTTATCTTGAGGACGAACCGGCTGAGGGGCAGCAGCTGCTGGGGGTTGGACTGGTTGTGCAGCAGGCGCCTGTGTAGCAACGGGTTTATTGGCAGGGCCTGCAGGCTGAATAGCAGCAGGCTGGGGCGGGGTTTTGACTTGAGAATTGACGTTAAGATTGCCCATAAGTGGGTCCAGCTCCTTCAAAAGCAGAAAAATGAGTTTCACACTTGAGTCTGGGATCTTTATTGGCCTCTGACAGCCTAATCTGGCCCGCTCAAGAGCAGACTTATTCTGGATTTAAAGTATCTTTAAAATTTAACGGGCTTCTAGACGCATCTGCAGACCGTTACGCGGACGCAACGTAACCATTGCTTGTAAGCCGACGTTTTCAGCAGGTTCCAGCAGCTTAAAGCGCCAGCGCTGACCCAGACTGGCCAGCAATAAAATGCCTTCCATCCAGGCAAAGGCTTCGCCAATACAGTTCCGTGGGCCACCGCTAAACGGAAAATAAGCGTATTTAGGTAGCTGCTGCTTAAAATCCGCTGTCCAGCGTTCAGGAATAAAGCGCTCTGACTCAGTATAAAAACGGGGATTACGATGAACTAAATACTGACTGATGATGATAACTGTCCCTTGAGGGATCTGGTAGGGCCCAAGCTGGTAATCTTCAAGTGCGCGACGGCCCATCGCCCAGGCGGGCGGGTAAAGGCGCATCGCTTCAGTCAGAATCTGACGCGTATATTTAAGCGCAGGCAGATCTTCAGCTGTCGGAGCCTGACCCTGCAGCACTGTATCAAGCTCTTGATGAAAGAGTTGTTCAACTCGCGGTGATTGGGCTAATAAATACCAGGTCCAGGCCAGAGCGTTTGCTGTTGTTTCATGACCCGCTAAAAACAGAGTTAAAGCTTCATCCCGGATTAATTTATCGCTCATTCCTTCACCCGCTTCATCTCGGGCCGCCAATAATAAACTAATTAAGTCCTGACGCCGCAAGACATTAGATGATGTGTCTGAAACAGCATGTTCACGATGGCTATCGATAATCGTTTGAATCGTATTATCAAGCAGACGTTTAGCAGTCTGAAAACGCTGCCGTGAGGGGGTCGGCAGACGGCGTAATAACTGGGCGAGTGGCCGATGAGCAATCGTAATGTCTAAAACGGCTTCCATGGCCCGACCCACATCTGGGGCTTCATCTTCGACATTTGCACCAAAGAGGGTTTCCCCTACAACGGCCAGCGTCAGCTTCATCATCTCGCGCGCTAAATCTAGTTCTTGCCCGTCCTGCCAGCGATGGGCAAAGCGCTCTCCCCAAACAGCCATCACTTCAGCATAGGCCCGAATCATCTGTTTATGAAACATCGGCTGAATCAGCAGCCGCTGGCGTTTATGCAGCTCACCTTCACTGGTCAACAAGCCGTCTCCGAGTAATTCTTTGGCCAGCTCAAGAAAACGCCCTTTTTTAAAGCGAGAATTATCATGAACCAAAATTCGATGAATCAAAGCGGGCTCTGTCACCAGACAGATTAGCTGAGGCCCAAGCTGAATCCGGCTAATTTCACCATATTGCTGCTGCAGACGCTGAAACATCTGGAGCGGATTGCGCTGCATTAGGCGAATAAAGCTTAAACTTTCGGGCCCGCCGGGTCCCGGTGGCAACATCTTAACGACCCGTTTTAACCAACGGGAAACCCGCTGCCTGCCAGGCTATCGTTCCACCCTGAATATCATATGCATTGCGGAAGCCGAGTTCACGCATCATTTCTAACGCTTTTACGCTGCGTTTGCCACTGGCGCAGTAAAGGATATAAGGCTGATTACGGTCTAAGTTTAAAAGCAGCTCACGAAAACCTGGCGCATTAAAGTTCATCAGCGTAGCGCCCTGAATAAAACCGCCAGAAAATTCCTGAGGTGTACGCAGATCAATAACTTTCCAGCTGGAATGAGGATCAGCCAGCCATTGAGAGGCTTCCTGAGGGCTAATCGTTGTGACAGCACGCGATAAGATTGCTCTTTGGCTTGTGCCAGCTGACTGACTGCGTAAAGGCACACCAGTCATCATGTTGAGCGAATTGACAGCGGGACTACCACAGGCGCTAAGCAGAATCAGAGTGGTCAAAGCAGTGAGTAAACGCATGTTAGAAATCCCTTCAGGCAAAACATGTTTAAGAAGCAATTATTTCTTTAACCTGATTTTAATATTTTCAAAACAAAAAGTAAAGAGAACTAGAAAAAGCTTTTGAGACGGTTCTGCAAGATTCAGAATCATCAAGCTTGCGGTTTTCCAGAATCCGTTTAAAAAACACGATAAAACAAGTCGCTCCAGTTGTTTAAGGCTTTAAAAATAAAGAATCAGCTTATCAGCCTGACAAGAGATTTATTCAAGTTAGGCTTCGTGCAGCAAAACCCAATTGTGGCTGAGCCAGGAATATGCTAGATTGATAGCGTTCTTAAGGCGACGTAGCCAAGTGGTAAGGCCGAGCTCTGCAAAAGCTTTATTCGCCGGTTCGATTCCGGCCGTCGCCTCTTTTCTCTTTTTTGGCTCTTTGTGGCCCTTTCTGAGAAACGCCCTCTCTCCGGCTTGTGACTTGCGCGGTAAAATACCAGCATGAAACCCGGCTACTTTTCTAATCGTCAGCTTCATTTC
>CAJYHH010000638.1 GCA_913773825.1 Candidatus Sericytochromatia bacterium
ATCGGCTGCGGTTTTTCGGATAAACCCGATGACAGCGAATATGCCTACACGCTCAAAAGCCGAATTGATGACCTTGAAGCCCTGCTTTTACATCTCGGCATCGACAAAAACATCACCCTGGTTGTACATGACTGGGGGGGCGCGATTGGCATGGGCTTTGCTGCCCGTCACCCTAAAGCAATCAAACGTCTGGTCTTTTTAAATACAGCCGCCTTTCCGCTGCCAGACAGCAAAAAAGACATTCCGGCGATTTTGCGCTTCTGCCGCGACTCACGGCTTGGCGCCACTTTAGTTGATCGCTTTAACGCTTTTAGCGTTGGCGCCTCATTGCTGGGCTGCACCTGGCACCCGATGGCGAAAAACCTGCGCGAAGCCTATCAATTGCCCTATACCCCCAAAAGCAATCGCCGCGCCACTTTGCGCTTTATTCAGGATATTCCGCTTGGGCCTGAAGACGCAGCCTGGGAGCCCTTAATTCAAGTTAAAGAGAGCCTGCCGCAGTTTAGACAACTGCCTACTTTAATTTGCTGGGGCATGAAAGACTTTGTCTTTGATGCAGACTTTTTGGCTGAATTTGAGCGCTATTTTCCGCAGGCTGAAGTCCATCGCTTTGAACAAGCCGGGCACTATGTTCTAGAAGACGCTGGCGAGCAGGTTCTGCCGCTGGTGCGCAGCTTCCTGGCCAAACACCCCTTATAGATTGTTTGAGACAAGGTTTTAGCCCATGCAGATTCAGACCTCAGCACGCTCTGCCAACATCACCCGCGCGGTTTATGAAAACGCCTTAGCGGCTCCCCAGCGCACGGCGATTGTGTTGCCTGATGGCCGCGACCCACAGGGCCAGTTAAAGTACAAACAATATAGCTTTGAACAACTGGCCCACGAATGTGATGTGCTGGCGCGGGGTCTGCAGAGTGCCGGCATTCGGCGCGGCATGCGCACGGTCTTAATGGTCAAACCCAGCTTTGAGTTTTTTACGCTGATTTATGCCATGTTTAAAACGGGGATTGTGCCCGTCTTAATTGATCCTGGCATGGGTTTAAAAAATTTAAAAGTCTGCCTTAG
>CAJYHH010000639.1 GCA_913773825.1 Candidatus Sericytochromatia bacterium
TGACGCAGATCGCGCCAGATCTGTAGACAGACCCGATAAGCGGGTAAACGCATCAGCCGGGTTTGTTCTGGCGCCTGCCAGCGCGGGTTGAGCTGGCTTAAGGGATGATGCCGCCAATGTTGGTCTAAGCGCTGACTTAATTCTGCCGTGCGCTTTTCAAGCTCAAAGCGCCCGCTGCGCAAAAGATAAATCTGAAGCTGCTGGAGACGGCTTTGGACGCTCTGAATCAGGCCTGTGACAAACTGATTTTCAGGCAGATCCAGGCTTAGGCCCGCGCGCTGCTCCCAAATCGGCGTCTGAGCCTGTAGACCTGAAATTAAGCTGCGGTTGAGCTGACTGGGGCTCAGTTGACGGATGCGGGCTAAAGGGCGCCACTGGCCTTTTAAGACCGGCTGGCGGCGGGCATGACTGCGCAGCCAGTCAAGCGCCGCTAATAAACCAGGTTCACCGTCTTTAGGCTCTAGCCATTGGTGTAAAATCAAAAGTTCTTCATCTGGATCACGGGCAATGGTAGCTGGCTGGATCGGTGTAAAAGTGCTTGAACCTAGCTGTAGCAAGAGTCTGGCAGGTAGACGATAACGGAGATCCGTCAGCAGATCCAGCCATTGTTGTTGACTCAGATGACGTGCCCCCACAAAGTGACGCGCGGTGGCCAGAGTCTGCTGCTGTTTTTTTAAAGTCAGGCGGCAAAAACCTGCATTGCTGGCTGGCCAGTTTGCCATCAGGATTTTCTGACCGCGCTGTTTGCTTAGCAATAAGGGTAAAGGCGTCTGGTCACGCCACAGACTAAGCTGTTCCCAGTGCGCCCAGTCATATCCTGAGTCATACCCTGAGTCAGCTTGATGCTTGAGCTGCAGCCAACCGCTGGCCCAGGCTTCAGGTGCCGTAACGGGACGCCCTTCACTGTCACACCATTGCCAAAAGTCAGCTCTGTCATTAGACAGAGCTTCAGAAAAACGAGGCAAAGCCTTCACTTTTCAGGCTGATTCTGAGCTGTTCAAGCTTGGCGCGAGTTAAAGGAAATCCTTCTGGCAGCAGGGTTTCAATCCGCTCAAGCGAGCTGGAGTCGCGATGATGGCGCAGACGAGGCAGGATTTTTTGCACAAGCTGTTCATCAAAGGCCTGTTGCCAGCTGCAGCCACAGCTTTCAGCGGTCTGGACATAGCGGCTGATGTCTTCAAGACTGCGATAAGCAATGGGGGCCAGGCGCTCCAGCTCGGGCCAAAGGGTCAAAAATAAATCTCCCCAGATCTGTGAGTGCACCAGTTGTTTAACTTGTTCAAACTCCAGACTAAGCTCAATAATCTGAGATCTGTCACATACGCGATCTGAAAGCGGCTGGGTGGTTTCATCCATGTTTAAAGTGCCAATCAGATAGAGATTGGGCGTGAGCAATAATTCACTGCCATCAGCCAGCGTCAGTCGGGCTTCTTCGCCGCGCCGACGGACCTCTAGCAGCGAGAGCAGCGGGGCCAAATAATATTCCATACGCGCCAGATTAATTTCATCTAAAACCAGATGATAAGCTGTAGGGATATGTTGCTGACGGCGAGCTTGTAGCCAGCCAGTGGCGGCTGCTTGTATAAAGCGTGTCAGCGGACTGGGCTGAAAAAGATTCTGTAAAGGATGCTGATATCCCAGCAGATCTTCCGGGCCTAGCCAGTTGGGGGCAACGGGCACCAGTAAATATTTCGCGCTTGCAGCCTGGGCATAAGCTCGAGTCAGCCAGCTTTTGCCTAACCCACTGGCCCCCGCTAAAATCACCAGAGCTGAGCCTGAGTGTAAAGCCAGATGATAACGGCGAATCAGATCCGCAGAGAGCCTGAGGCCCTGAGCAGAAATGCGCTCAGTTAGACGTGGCAAAGCCGGTGGCGGAGCAGACTCTGGTTTTAAAGCCAACTGATAATCAGGAAAATGTTGACGGCGGCCGTCTAATAAACGATTTAAGCAGCGAGCTTGGGCCGCTGTGACGCTAAAACTACGTCCCTGAGCGCGCTTAAGCAGGCTGAGCTGGCGCAGGGCATTTTCATTTAAGAGTTCACGACGGGTTAAAACCGGCTCTACCAGACATTCCAGCCGATAACCCACCAGCCAGGGGCCATCGCCATCAGCGGGTTGGCGATAAGCGCCACTTAGCAGCTCTGCTGTAGCCAATAGCCCTCCTTGTCTGCCTGATTGCCAGAACAAAACCTTATCCTGGGCTTGCATCTGGCGAGCGTGGCGCTGTACAGGCCATTCGCCTTCCCGATCAGCTTGGCCAGTCAAGACGCGCTGCAGATGGTCACGTAAGTCAATTTCGGTGGGGCTAACTTGAAAAATCCAGGTATTGGGCATGAAGTATTTTAGCCCGCTCAGGTCCACCAGCAAAGCCAGCAGCAAAGTTTAGGCAGACTGAGTCAGTGAGTCAGAATGTAAGCTAACACTTTTTTTCAATATCCTGTTGACCCTTATAAAGGATGTGCTAATATGTGATTCATCGCATTGGGGTGTCGCCAAGCGGTAAGGTCCCGGTCTCTGAATCCGGTATTCCTAGGTTCGAATCCTAGCACCCCAGCTTATTAGCTCAGCCCT
>CAJYHH010000640.1 GCA_913773825.1 Candidatus Sericytochromatia bacterium
CCACCGAGATCTACACAGAAGACTACACTCTTTCCCTACACGACGCTCTTCCGATCTCAGCTGTCATTGCGCCTGGTCAGAAATACTGGTCGCCACAATCTGAAGTCCAGCTTGTGATTCAGCCCGAAAATGACGAGACGCTGGGCTATGTCTCAGATATCGACGATACCATTAAAGTCAGTGAAGTCACCAATAAATTAGTGGCTGCAGGCAAATTGCTGTTTGGTAATCCTAAAACGGCTCATATGATTCCAGGTACCGCGACGCTGTACCAGATTCTCGAAGCTCATGATGGCAAAAGTGACGGCGATTTTCATTATTTGTCTGGGAGCCCGCTGAATCTCTCTGATACTCTCTATGGCTTTTTAGATGGCAATCAGTATCCGCGTGGCTCTGTTGACTTGAAAAAATGGGGTTTTTCAAAGGGTGATGATAACCCGATTCAGCAGCAGGATTATAAGCAGGACCGGCTGCGGACCTTGTTTAAGACTTACCCCAAGCGTGTGTTTTTATTGTTTGGCGATAGTGGTGAAAAAGACCCTGAAATCTACAAGCAGATTGCGAGCGAGTTTCCTGGTCGGGTTAAAGGCATTTTTATTAATAACGTGACCGAAGCCAAGCAGTCAGATGCCCGTTTTCAAGGCATTCAGCTGACCAATAATGCGGGTGAAGCGGCCCAGATTCTGCATCAAGCAGGCCTGCTCAAGGCTGAAGAAGTTGCAAAAGTGAAAGCTGCGCTGTAAACATAGACCCGTTTGATTATCAGCATCAAGCGCTTTAGATCAAAATGGCTTGATTTAAAGGGCTTGATCTAAAGGGCTTGTCTGATGGCTGTCTGGCAGGTCAGACTGAGAGCATATCCCCTTTTGTAGGAGCAGGTCATGAGTGTCACCAGCGTTCAGTCCGTGATTTACGATAAAGTTGTAGAAGCCTTAAACCCCGTCCATCTGGATGTGATTAACGAAAGCCATAATCACAGCGTGCCGCGCAATTCCGAAACCCATTTTAAAGTGCTTGCGGTGGCGGATTCTTTTGCTGGCGTCAGCCGGATTCAGCGCCATCGCCAACTCAATGAATTACTTGACCATGAGCTAAAAAATGGCGTGCATGCCCTTTCTCTGCAGCTCTACACACCCGAAGAATGGCAAGCCCGCGGTGAAGTGATTCCTAAATCGCCTCCTTGCCTCGGCGGCAGCAAGCGGGGATAGGCCAGAGGAGCCAGCTTCGCTGGCGTGATGGGTTATGGGTTTTAAGTCAATCCAAACCAGAGTACTTATAAGCACAGCTTTTACAGCCCATTCATCATGTCTTGAAAAACCCAAAACCCACTACCCAAAACTCCTAAATGCCTTCCCCGCCAATTCACCCCTTTGGGTGATATGCGCCCTGGCTTAGCATGACGCATACTGGGTCTAACAAACGGCGCTGGACGCCACCTAACAAAGGAACCTTACCCATGGATTTTCATGCTCATGTTTATTATGATTGGCAGCATCGTGATGAGGCAGTGGCTTTGCAGTCGACCCTTAAAGAAATTGGCGGCGATTTGATTCAGGTTTATGGCTTGGTTGATCGCCTGGTTGGCCCGCATCTATGGCCAATGTTTGAAGTTGATTTTCCTGGCCATGCCTATGATGCCCTGACCTCTTGGTTAGAAGATAATCACGGCAATCTGCCTGTGCTGATTCATCCGTTGACCCCTGATGAAATTGCCAATCATGGCCGTCTGGCGCGCTGGATTGGCGAAGAGCTTCCCATCAACTGGGCCAGATTAACGGGCGCTGCCTAAAATCAATTTTAAATTCATTGTTTGATACGTAAAAGCCCAGCAGTCGTAACACTGCTGGGCTTTTTTAGAGCTTGTTTACCGGTTTAATTCACTTACTGAATCTTACGCTGATAAACACCGGTGATTTCACCTTTTGCCAGAACGTGATTGCGCATGGCGTCCAGCAGAGCCTGGCGGTTATAGCCAATCGGCAGATTCAGCATGGTATCCAAAGCAAAGACCTGGAAGTGATAAGTATGGGGCTTATCGTCAACCGGCGGCCGGGGGCCAAAATAGCCTGGTTTACCGCCGATGTTTGAGCCTTGAATCGCCTCACCGTAGCGGTCGTCTTTGCTGACATTTTCAGGCAGGCTGGTCGTTGTCGGGGGGAGATTGGCCATCAGCCAGTGGGTGGTAGGCTTGAGGCCTGAATCTGGATCTTCCATCATCACCACAATTGATTTGGCTTCTGCCGGAACCCCTGACCAGCTCAAAGCAGGTGAGAGGTTCTGGAAGTAAGCTGAGAACTGATTGGGTAAAGCAGAACCATTACTAAAGGCACTTGAACTGACGCTGATAGCGCCGCGTGAAGAAGCGGTTTCAGGTAAATTCAGCGAGATATCTTCGCGCTGCATAATCGGCGGTGCGGTCTGGCTGCCGTAGCTGACGCGATAAATCACGTTGTTGGTGTCATCGCTGACCAGCATCGAACCATCAGGCAGCTGGGCAACACCGGCTAAGCGACCCAGATAGCCGTCATTGCCGGTCGGGCCACCGCCTTTGACCAGAAAGCCCGACAAGAAAGATTCGATGCGCTGGGGATTGCCAGCGGCGTCAAAGCGCACGCGAGCCACTTCGTAGCCAGCTGGTGGGTTGCGGTTCCAGGAACCACGCATCGCGACAAAAGCATCGTTGCGATATTCAGCCGGGAACATCGAGCCCGTGTAGAAATGCATCTGCATCGGCGCCGCATGAGACGTATAAGTCCCCACCGGGCGACGACTCTGTTTGTCCCAGTCTTCATTGGTCAGGCCGAGCTGAGGCGGTGGCATAACATGGGGATGTAAAATCCCGTTACCGTGAACATACGGCCAGCCATATTTTTGGCCTTCAACAATTTCGTTAAGCTCTTCAGGCTGCTGCTCATCACCTAAAAAGTCACTGCCGTGATCCATGCCAAAGAGTTTGCCATTGCCGGGATGCCAGCCAAAGCCAATGGTGTTGCGCAGACCCGATGCAACAATTGTGCGGGGGCCGCCTTCAAGGCCGGTTTTGACAATTGTGGCGTGTTCAGGATTGGGTTCGATACAGACATTACAATCTGAGCCAATGCTGATATACAGCTGGCCGTTATAAACCGCCAGTGTGCGGTTAGGATGCTGGCCAGCATCGGGTAAATCGCTGATAATTGTGCGCGGTGTGCCCAACATGCCGTCAGCCTGGCGTTCAGCTACCATGACTTCTTTGATGGTGGCCATATAGACCTGGT
>CAJYHH010000641.1 GCA_913773825.1 Candidatus Sericytochromatia bacterium
CAGAGCTTAGCAAGCCAAATGGGTGATTTATTAGTCGGCTTTACCGGTGAGCATATCGGGCACAGTAACGTGCTGATCTGTCTTTATGATCAGCCTTTATTACATGTGGATCTAAAGTTTATTCCGCTGCCAGATTTTGAAACCCGCGTAGAAAACCCGCTGATCTTATTTGAACGCAAGGGCGAACTCAGCGAGATTCTATCACGCACAGAGGGCGCCTACCCGATGCCCGATTTACAGTGGATTGAAGACCGCTTTTGGGTATGGATTCATTACGCTGCCCTGCGCTTAGGCCGGGGTGAACTACTCGAGCTAAATGATCATCTGGGCTATATTCGCAATACGGTTCTGGGTTCACTGCAACTGATGAAATACGGCTTTACCCCACGTCGGGTACGTCGCGCTGAACAGCATTTACCCCCAGCAGCATTAGCTGAACTGGTCAGCACCATTGGGCGTTATGAACGTCAGGCCCTTTATCAGGCCACTCTGGCAACGGTTGAACTCTATCGCAAGTTACGCGACTATCACGCAACTGAACATCTACAGCACCAGAGCCGCGCAGAGAATCGGGCTTTAGAGTTTTTAAAAGCCGTTGGAGAACAGGGTCAATAACAGAGTGAATCAAGCACCTGATTATTCACCTGAATTTGTCAAAGCGCTCTTTGATGAAATGAGCGTAAGTTATGATCGCGTTAACCGCCTGACCTCTTTTGGTTTTTCTGAACGCTGGCGCCGCCAATGTGTCGAACAGCTCAGCTATAAAAATAGCCAACTGGTTTATGATCTGATGACCGGTGCAGGAGAAGTCTGGCCCTATCTTTTGCCATATTTACCCGCTGAAGCAAAACTCGTGGCAGTTGATTTTTCGGCTGGGATGTTGGACTTGGCAAAGCGTAAACAAACAACCAGTATTCAGGACAGCCGTCTAAGTCTGGTTCAGCACGATTTGCTCACAGCCAGTGATGAGCTAGAGCCTGCTGATCAGATTGTTTGTGTGTTTGGCCTCAAGACCTTTTCGGCTGAGCAACAGGCTCGTTTTGCAAACCGTCTGCAAAAACTGCTTAAACCCGGAGGCAGCCTGTCACTATTAGAAATCTCTGAGCCTGAGTTTGGACCTTTACGAGTTCTCTATCTGTTTTATCTCAAACTGATGATTCCTTGGCTCGGTAAACTCCTGCTTGGAAATCCAGACAATTACCGTATGTTGGGCCGTTATACCGCCAGCTTTGGCAACTGCTCACAAATGAGTGAATGTTTAAGCAAAGCAGGTTTAAAGGTCAGCTATAGGCGCTATTTTTTTGGCTGTGCAAGCGGCATTGTGGCGACTCGCCCGCTTGAAAGCTGCAGCACTTGAGCACTTGAGCCAGCTTCGTCTGTTAAAGCCGACAAATAAAGATCACTAAGCAATCACGGCAGCAGTTGTGCCTGCAGATAAAGGCGCTGGGATTGCTTACTCTGCGGCTTGGCTCTACAATCTAAAAGCCTCTTTTAGGCCTGACCAGGAACCAAATCAGGAGCTGTTACATGCCAAACATTCAAACCTTACTCCAACAAGTTCCGTTTTTTTCGGATTTTCCGGCTCATAAACTTGACGCACTCAGTACAGCAGGCGTGATCCGCGAAGTACCAGGACAGAGCTTGGTTTTTAATGAAGGTGATGTCGCCACTGAGCTCTTTTTAATTCTCGATGGCGAAGTCGAAGTACTTGGGCAAAACCCTGAAGGTGAAAAAGTCTTTTTAACTGCTTTGGGCGCTGGCCAATTTTTTGGCGAACTGGCCTTAGCAGACGGTGGTCTGCGTACAGCCACCGTCTGGGCACGTACTGCCTGCCGCTTTTTTACGCTCAGCCGTGAACAGTTTATTCAACTTTTGTCTGGTTCGCCGGAACTTTTATCGGAAGTAATTTCAGCGATCAGCCAGAAAATCCGCACGGCTAACCGTCAATATTTTGATGAACAGCTGCAAAAGCAGCGCGTGCAGTTCAAAATGGAGCAGATGCAGCGCCAGACCACAGCCCGGATGGTCAGCGGCGTGATTCGTGAACTTCATCATCCGCTCAATAGCTTTAGAAAACTCTCCGAACAGCTTGATCTTCAGATGAACCAGCTGATTCTGGCCGGCCAAAACAGCCAGGCTGAAACCTTAGGCGATCTCAATACAGACTTTATTTCAGGCATGAATCGCATGGACCTGCTGCTGCAATCGTTTAAATCGATTTCACCCGATGAAGTCTTTGCCCAACTCGAAACCGTTCACTGGCCAGCTTTTTGGCAAGAATTACAAGCCATTTACCAGGCCAGCAGCTTCCGCAGTCTCAAGCTCGACATCGATATGACCACCGCTGCTGCCAACCATAGCTGGAAAGGTTACCCCCATCGTCTGATGGAAATCATGATGCATCTGTTGCTTAATGCTGAACAGCACGCCTATCGCGACACAGACGGAGCAATCGAAATCCGTCTTGCCTTATTAGGTGAGGGCCATCATCAACTTTTTAACCTGATTGTGCGCGATCGCGGTAAAGGCATTGCGGCTGAACACCTGCCAGCTGTACGCGATCCGTTTTTTAGCACCGATCCCGACGCGACGGGTTTAGGACTAGCCGTAACCGACAATCTCGTCAGCACAGCCCTTGGCGGCAAAATGCAGATTGATTCAACGCTCAACCAAGGCACAGAAGTTAAATTACTGTTCCCGGTTGAAGCCCCCAAGATGAGTTATTAAAGTTTAGGGGCGCTTTGCGCCTGTTTGGGCTTCGCGGTTTAGAGTTCTAGAGAACGGTTTAGCAGGGTCTTTGATCTAAACTGCAGCGTCAGCTGCTCTCAACAGCGACAAAGTCGCCCTAAACCACAAGCGCAGCTTGAGCTTGTACTTAACCCCTTAAAGCTGCCAAGCTCTGTTTACAAGCCTGTGCTATAATCCAGTCTGTCATTTTGTGCCCGGATTTTGATGCCGGCACTATCGCTTCGAAAGGCTTCCAATGAATCAACAGGACATCAAAAAAATTGCCGCTGAAATCCGTGCCCGGAGCAGCGTCAAACCCGAATTTGGTCTGATCCTCGGCTCTGGCCTCGGCGTGCTCGCCGAAGAAGTCGAAAACGCCACGGTCATTCCCTATAGCGAAATCCCTGGTTTTCCCGTTTCTACTGCTCCTGGCCATGCTGGCAATTTAGTCATCGGCACCCTGGGCAGCAAGTCTGTGGTGATGATGCAGGGTCGTTTTCATACCTACGAAGGCTACACCCAGCAGCAGGTTGCCATGCCTGTTGCGATCATGAAAGAACTCGGTATTCATACCCTGATCGACACCTGCGCCTGCGGCGGTCTGAACTATAACTTCAAAGCCGGTGACTTTATGTTGCTGCGCGACCACATTAACTTTACGGGTAGCAATCCGCTGCTTGGCCCTAACGATGAAGCTGACGGCCCCCGTTTCCCGGTTATGTTTGATGCCTATACACCTGAACTTCGCCAATTAGCTCATAGCGTGGCGCTTGAGCAGGGCCTGCGTCTGCATGAAGGCGTTTACACAGCTGTGACAGGCCCCGTCTTCTTTACTCCTGCTGAGCTGCGCATGCTGATGCAATGGGGTTCTGATGCAATCGGCATGTCAATGGTGCCGGAAGTCATCGTCGCTGTCCATCGTGGCTTAAAAGTCCTGGGCATTGCCCTGGTCAGCGATATTGCGATCCCCGACAGCGGCGAACACGCAACCGGTGAAGACGTTCTGCGCGTCGTCAAAGAAAGCAGTGCTGTTTTCAAAGGTCTCATTAAAGGCATCATGGAAAAGATTTAGGAGCATAAGGCCAGATGATCACCCAGGATTTGGTCGGCACAGGCCGTTTGCCAGAGGTAGAGCCAGACTCACTAAAGGTCGTGGCTAAGCGCCTGCTGCGCAACAAGTCCTTTATGATCGGCGGCAGCGTTGTGCTGCTGTTTTTATTGCTGGCCTTGTTTCCAGGTCTTTTTACAGCTTATGACCCTTTAACTCAGGATCTGCCTAACCGCCTGCTACCGCCCTCAGGGGCTCACTGGTTTGGCACTGACGATCTCGGGCGCGATACTTTAACCCGCGTGGTTTATGGCGCCCGAATCTCTTTGTTGGTTGGCTTAGTTTCGGTCGGCATTGCGATGCTGATCGGGACAGCAATTGGCGTTGTCGCCGGTTATTTTGGCGGCACGCTTGGCGAAGTGCTGATGCGCGCAATTGATATTATTCTGGCTTTCCCCAGTATTTTATTAGCGATTTTGATTGTGGCGATTTTAGGCCCAGGTCTGACCAATGCCATGATCGCCATTGGTATCGTCAATGTGCCGATCTATGCTCGCTTATTGCGTTCGACAACCCTACAAGTACGTGGTCAGGAATTTATCGAAGCCGCTCATGCTGTTGGCGTCAGTAATCCAACGATTATTATCAGGCATATTCTGCCCAACTGCACTTCACCACTCATTGTTCAAGCGACGCTGGGCATTGGTGCCGCGATTCTTGAAACCGCTGGCCTGGGTTTCTTAGGCCTGGGTGTTCAGCCCCCTACTCCTGAATGGGGCACGATGCTCAGCCAGGCCAAAGACTTTATTCGCACAGCGCCCTGGATTCTGGCCTTCCCAGGTATGGCCATTACACTGGTTGTGGTTGCGTTTAACCTGATGGGTGACGGCCTGCGCGATCTGTTAGATCCACGTACTGCGAAAAAAATGTAAAACAGGCTGTGAGCTTTGGGCTCTGGGCTGTGAATAAAGAAGATTGAGCCGTCAAAACAACAAGCTTTTAGAGCTGATTTTTGCTGGATTTAACCCAAAACTCATCGTCCAAAGCCCATTGCCATCCTCGATCCACTTGCTGCTGATCTGGCTTTAATGCTACATTAACACTAGCTTAAGCTATCTAGGTCAGCGTTAATGAATCCACAGAAACCCTTCACGATTTCAGCCGACGAGCTGGAGCACATGCGGGATCAGACCTTCGTGTGGACCATTGATCTGCCTCCAGGAACCCTTAAAGATGACGACATGACTGTGCTCGAAGTCGACGGGAACCTGACCCTGCGCCGCCAGCTCAACGTGATCTTGTGCCAGGGTGATTTGCGGGCGCGTGTGCGCCTAACCAGCGGACGGACCCTCGAACCGTATGAAACTGAGATTACGGTGCGCTTTGAAGAAGGGCTGGAAGTCGTTAATTATGCCCTCCAGCTGCCGGAAAAGCTCGAATTGGGAATGGAAGATTCTGTTGATCAGATTCTGCCTGATCAACCGATTGATATAATCGAATTGCTCAGACAGCACATTATTCTTAATCTTCCATACGAAAATCCAGATTCCGAAAACGCAGAGGCAGGAAACTGCTATAATGAGGACTTGTCCAAGTATGCGTCAAATCGGACTCCAGATCCCGAAGATTCTCCTTGGAGCGCCATACGCAAAACCGTTGAATCCTGGGAACAACCCAGCGAAAACTGATTACGAGATAAACGAAGGAGGTTGGCGACCCTCGTCGCCAAGCTGAGTTACATGCCACAGCCAAAGAAAAAAACTTCCCGCTCCAAGCGGAACATGCGCTCGGCGCACTGGAAAGCCGTACTGCCTACCCTGGTCTCTTGCGACCAGTGCGCAGAGAAAAAGCCCAGCCATATGGTCTGCCCCGCTTGCGGCCATTACAAGGGCCGTGAAGTGTTCCAGGTCGCCGAAGGCTAAACCTAAACGGTCTGCAAATTGTAGACCGGAACCCTCACAGAATCGCCAGCTTGGGGCCGCGCGCGCAAATTGTTAGCGCCGGCCCCTGCTTTGTTGTGTTTACACATTTTTGCGCTAAGATGAATTAAAAGGAATGGATCCATGACTGAGACCGAAGCTCTTGAGCAGACTGAAAATGCTGAATCGCCTAAACATCCCTTTGAACAGGGACTAGAGCTCTATGAAAAAAAAGCGCCTTACGAAGAGATCATTCCCCTCTTTGAACAGGGCCTGAATCTCGCTCCGCGCGATAGCATCGGCTACACCTGCCTGGCCTGGCTTCATCTGCTGCGTGGCGAAGGCGAAGACAACGCCAAAAGCCTGGTCTACGCTCAAAAAGCCACTCGCCTGGACCCCAACAATACTCAGGCTCACTTCAATCTTGTACTCTCGATGCTGGTAAACGGTGTTAAAGGCGTGCGCCAGGAATTCCAGCGCGCCCTGGCTAAACTGCAAACCACCGACGAGGAACAGGAAGTTCTGGGCAACCTCGAAGACGCCCTTGAGCGTCGTCCTGATTTTGAACAGGCCCGCAAACTCCTGAGCTGGATTACAGAGGCCTAAAGGCATTATGAGTCTGCCGCCCTGCGCTTTAGTCCTGACTGGCGGCGTCGTCAAAGGTGCATTTCATACTGGCGTGCTTAAATGTATGGCAGAAAATGAAGTGATCCCGACGGCGATTGTCGGGGCTTCAGCTGGGGCCTTAAACGGCGGGATGTGCGCCAAACTGATCGCTGAAGATCGCTTTACGCCTTATTGGATTGATCGGATGTGCGGCCAGCTCTGGCTCCAGCAGGCCAGCTTACAAAAACTCTGGGCCAATGGTGAAGTCACCGACAATAGCCTGCGCAGTCTGCTTGGCGACAACCGTCCGAATATTTTTATGCTGCGCAACCTGCTGGACTGGATCAGTCCTGGGCGACTGCGTGAATTGCTCAAATTGCGCTTTACGTCTGTGTTTAGCGATAAACATTTTCGCGAACAGCTTGAACAGACGATTAAAGCTCCGCCTAAAATTCAGCGTGAAGTCCATTTTGCAGCTTCGGTCACCAGTCTGACTGGCACGGTTGAGACCTATGCCAATCAGTCTTTAATCGCCCACGGCGGTTATATTAGCTTTCATCTGCACCCTAATCTGGAGCACGATCAAATTGATGCTCTGTATGACCGGATGCGCACCGTAATGCGGGCTTCCAGCAGCTTTCCAGGAATGTTTCCGCCTGTGCCGCTGATGCACAAGGGTAAAGTTGACTGGTTTACAGATGGTGGTCTGACTAAAAATGCCCCGTTTGGGCGAGCCGTTAAACTCGATCCTAATGTTCGCACCATTTTTCTGGTCTCGTGTATGCCGATTACGCAGCCCACCTCTGGCCGAATCGACAATATCACGACCATTGTCGATCAGATTTACAAAATCATTCTAAACAAAGATCTGGCAAATGATTTTCGCAAAATTCAGCAGATCAACGAGCGGATCGAAAAGCTCCATCGCCTGATGGAACGCGACAGTTCAGGTGTCTTTTTAGATAATGCCTTTAATCAGGCTTTAATTGACGTTGCAGGCTTTAAGTCCCTGCAGGAATTTGTGAATAAACGCACGGTTGAGATTGTGATTATTGAGCCTACAATGGATCTTGACGGTGACCCATTTGCAGGACTTTATCGCCCTGATCGCGGCCAGTTAATTGAACGCTATATTCAGCAGGGCTATGAAACCGCCCAGATTTCTATTCAAGAATATCTTGCCCGTCATCGTCCCGCACCTGTCATGCTTGAAGGCGTGGATGATTAATCTGGCTAATCGAGCTTAAGCCAGATGCGTGAAGGCCTGAGCATCGCCTTTGCCACACGCCGCTTTACGCCAGCAACTGGCCGCTATATCCGCCATTTAAAGCAGACCTGCGGCATTAAGCATATCGAGGTGCTGTATGCGGTCAATCCCGGCACTAGCTCTCTGGCCACACTCTATAATCAGTTTTTAGAACAAGCTAAATATCAGATCATCTGTTTGATCCACGACGATCTACGCTTTGATCGCGCCAGCCATTGGGGTCAGAGAATCATTCAAAGTTTTGCCAAGTCTCCTGACTATGCGGCCTTTTCAGCAGCCGGCTCAGTCAGTCTGAGAGATCACGGTGTTTACTGGGATCCGCTTCAAGAAATGGCTGGTCGTGTCAGACATCACATCGGTGGAAAGCTTGTGGAAAACTTCTATTCTCA
>CAJYHH010000642.1 GCA_913773825.1 Candidatus Sericytochromatia bacterium
CCGTGATTCGAATTGGTGCAACGGCTCTCATGCCAGCAGAATTACCTTTGCGAGGGACAGGGTATGGCCTGCTTGAGATTAATCCCTGGCTCGGAGAACTGATTGGCTCTTCTGTTGAGGACAATCCCGCTTATCCAGATTTGATTGAGGATTAATGAAGCGCAGGATATAGAAGGCTCTGAATAAGACTAAGCAAGAAATGAGTTGATTATGGCGCAAAAGACTTTAAGTGAACTGGTAATTGAGTTTCAGAGTCAAAACCTGAGTCGGCAGGAGTTTGAACAGGGGCTTGAGAGACAGATACAAGTTTGTCAGCGGCGACTAGATGAACTGGCTAAAGCGCGAATTCAACCTGAAGATCAAACCCAGTGGGAGCAAGAGCTGCGCCCTGGGCTTGAAGCTTGTTTTGCGGGTTTAATAGGTGCGGCTTATGAAGCGTTAGAATATGCTAAAAGCCGTAATGAAGAGCTGCTGCCAGGTATTTTTGGCATGTTGCAAGAAGCGGCACGGATTGCTCAGTATCTTGAGCTGCGGGCTGGTAATGTCCAGGCTGCAACTCGTGAGCTGATGCAACCTGATTTAGACCTGCACAGTGATGGTTTTGAAATTGTTCGCAATCATCAAGGTCGTGCAGAGTCGCAGGTCTCATTTTTAGAATGAGTAAACATTGATCGACAAAGATAAAAGGGGAAAAGATTTCTCGATCTTTTCCCCTTTCGTTGTTTATATAGTTGTTTGCAGACTATTTGTACTCAAGTTTGAGATAGCGGTGAACAGACACAGTTGAGCCCAGTAGGCCCATCAAGACGCCTGTTCCCAGCAATAAAGCACCGATGCTGACTAAGGGCATGAGGCTGTCGGGTAAGGGTAAAAAGGCAAACCAGCGCTGGAGTTGGCTATAAGGAACTAAACGCCAGAGTACCAGTAAGAGACTGGCTAATATTGAGCTAAAGATGCCAAAGATCAGGCCTTCAAGTAAGAAGGGCAAGCGGATAAACCATTGTGGGGCTCCAACCAGACGCATGATCTCAATTTCTTTGTGGCGTTGGTGAACAGCCAGCTGAATCGTATTGACCACAATCGCCAGTGTCGCCAGAATCAAAATTCCTGCAATAATTGAGCCCACCAACTGAACGCCGTTTTGAACCTGTTGAAGCTGTTCGGCTAGTTCAGGATTAAACTGAACTTCTTCTACACCAGGCTTTTGGCGGATTTCGGTGCCGACTTTGGCCATGTCAGCTGTAGAGTTAACGGCAACTTCTAAACTAGCAGGAAATGGATTATCCTTAAGTAGTTCTTTGAGTTCAGGCTGTTCTCTGGTCATTGACTCAAAAGCCTCTTCACGGGTGATCTTTTTGACAGGAGGTTTAACACCCGGTATGGCTTCAACGTCACTGGCCAGCTTGTTAATATCTTGTTGATCCTCTAGAAAGACGACAATTTTAAGCTGGGTTGAGAGTTCTTCTGAAACATGATTTAAATCACTCAGTAATAGCAGTAGAAAACCCAGCGTGCTTAGAGCAATCATCATGGTGGAAATCACAATCAGGCTCATAAACGGGCTGCGAACCATGTTCTGGATCCCCTGACCCAAAGCGTAATTAATCTGATGAAAAGTACGACCTTCAGCTGCCATGAGTCCAGGCTCCTTCGGGAATATCCGCCACGATTTTGCCGCCTTCGAGCTTGATCGTTCGGCGCTTCATGCGATCCACCATTGAGTAGTTGTGGGTTGAGACAATCACGGTTGTTCCGGTTTTGCCGATTTTAGATAAAAGTTTCATAATTTCCCAAGACGTATTGGGGTCAAGGTTACCGGTTGGCTCATCAGCGAGCAGAACCGGTGGTTTATTGACAATTGCCCGTGCGACCGAAACGCGCTGTTGTTCACCACCACTGAGCTGGCGAGGATAAAAATCTTTAAGATGCAGAATATTTGTCAGTTCAAGCACGCCCTGAATGCGCTTGGTTTGCTCTTGTTTTGAGACACCGAGGATTTCTAGTGCAAACGCAACGTTTTCCCAAACTGACTTTTGCGTCAGGAGTTTAAAGTCCTGAAACACAACACCCGTTTGCTGACGCAAAATTGGCACATCATGTTTGCTGAGATTTTCGATGTTTTTATCTAGCACCCAGATCTCGCCTTCGGTGGCGAGCTCTTCGCGGTAAAGCAGCTTAATCAAAGTTGATTTACCTGAACCGCTGGGGCCAACTAAAAACGTAAAGCTGCCAGCAGGAATCTCCAGATTGATGTTCTGAAGCGCGCGGGTATGATTTGAATATTGTTTGGAGACATTTACAAAGCGAATCATGTGCGAAGTACCGTCATAACAAAACGTGGCAAAGCCAGCATCCGCCGCCAGCGAGTAGGCTGCTGGTAGAGTCTGAACAACCATTCCAGATGACTGCGCTGCATACAAACTGGCGCACGATCCAGGCGGCCAGATAAAACGTCAAACGAGCCGCCTACGCCCATTAACAAGGGGATTTCCAGCTGATTACGCCAGCGGGCAATCCAGTTCTCCTGTTTGGGAACACCCAGTGCAACAAAGAGAACATCCGGGCGGGCATGATTAAGTTCGGCAATAATCTGCTCTTCTTCTTCAGGTTTAAAATAACCGTTACGAGCAAAAACTAAATTAACCTGTCCAAAGCGCTCAGGCAACTGATCTTGAAAGGCTTTTAGGGTTTCTGGGCTACTGCCAAGAATGGCTAAACGCAAGCCTTGTGAGGGAGCTTGTTTAAAGAGCTCTTCAACCAGTTCCACGCCGGGTAAACGTGAAACTGGAACACCTTGATGGCCAAGTGCCCAGACAACACCGATGCCGTCGGGGATAATCATATCAGCTTGAGCCAGAATCTTGTGAAACTCAGAATCCTGAGTCGCTGAGTAAGCCATTTCAGCATTCATCGTGACAAGATGTGTGGTCTGGCCGCGATCTTTGACGTGCTCTAATATACGGTTTAGGAGATCTTCACGTCTTGGGCAGTCAACCGTGATGCCGAGCAATTGGGTTGTCGGCCAGGGTTTAGTAAAACTCTTCATAGTTCAATTCCAAGTAATTTTAATGCAATCGCCCGCGCTTCGTATACACGTTTCTGCAGCAGAGGCAGGCGCTGCTGCAGCTGACGGCGCAGGCTTTCTCGCCGATCCCAGGTGTCGGCGAGATATTGATGAAACAAGTCGGCCTGACTTAGGCCTGTAATGGACCCCACATAGCGATAATCAACGCTTTCAGCAAAGTGACGGACTTTAGGGTCGTAAACAAGACCCACTGCTGGCACTGCCAGCGAAGCGGCCATAATTAAAGCATGTAAGCGCATGCCCACGATCAGATCCAGTTGGCCAATAATACCCTGCATTTCTAAAGGGCCATATTGTCCCTGAAGCACAACGACTGGTGGGACATAGCTGGATGGACGGGTTGTAATCGAGTAAGCGGCTTCATGACACATCCAGGTGTCGTGCTCAGGCTGAAAAGGAATCAGCAAAATCTGACCATTAATCCGAGCTGCAAATTGGGCTAAGACAGCTGTAAAGGCTTTAAGCTGTTTTTCAAACCAGGTGGGCCAAGGCCGAATGGAGACACCAATTACAGGACGATTGAGATCAATTCCTTCTGCAGCCAATATCTGCTGAGCTCGACTGTGATGAACAGGCTGTAGCGTAAGGACGGGATCCGCACATTGATGGATTTTATCGCGTGCCAGACCCATGTTTTCTAGCATTTCAAACGAATCTGGATCGCGAACACTGATGGCATCTACACCTTTAAGAATCTGCTTAAGTACCCAGCGGTTGGGACTGAGTCGTAAGGGGCCTAAGCCCTGACCAAAAATCATACTTTTGAGTCCGAGTTGGCGGGCCATTAAGAGTAAACCACCATAATAAGGCACACTGCCCAGGCCGGTGACATCTTGAAACAAACCACCGCCACCGCTGATAAATAAATCACTCTGGCGCATCGTCTGAACAATCTGCGGAATCTGTAATCGGGGTACAGGCTCAAAATCACAGCCTTCCAGATGATGATTCGGTGTGGCAGTCAGGACCTTCATCTGAATCTGATAAGGCGTAAAGAGCTGGCAGAGAGCGGCTAAGATTGCCTCATCTCCAGCATTATGAAAACCGTAATAGCCTGAAACTAAAATTTGCTTGGGGGGAGAAGGAAGTGTCAAACCAGGCTCTGCGCTTTCCAGCCCTTAAGCTCGTATACCATCACGCTGCTGCTTTTTCCAGCTAGCTGCTCTTCACCCAGCGGGCGGACTTCAGAGCGATCTTTAACGTACTCATAAGTGCTGTGGCTAATCAAAATATGTGTATGGTACTGCTTGTTAAGCTTTTCGATACGGGCTGCTGTGTTTACGGTGTCACCAATGACAGTGACTTCTTTACGGCGAGGGTGTCCGACATGGGCGACAAGAGCTTCGCCTGTATTAATGCCGATTCGAATCTGAATCGGTCGGATCCCTTCTTTCATCCATTTTTTTTGCAGTTCGGCCATCT
>CAJYHH010000643.1 GCA_913773825.1 Candidatus Sericytochromatia bacterium
TGAGTGGCCAGCCAGAAATTGGTATCGAGGACTGCACGCATCATCTCCATGGTGTCGCCATCATTGCCCAGGTTATGTGCAACTAAAAGCGAGCAGAAACCGGTAATCGACGACATCATCGTGCCAAAGCCGTTTTTCATAAACCACTCAATGCCTAAGCCCATAATCACCGCAATCCAGCCTACAAAGATCGCTGAAGAGTAGAGATTGGTCACCGGCGGACGACCCTGCAGATACATACGGGTGACCAGCGCAACTGTAAACACCACCAAAGCAATGCTGACCACGGCAAAAGCCGATTTGCTTAAAGACTCACCCCAGAACATCCAGCTAAAAATACTCAGCAGAAAGGCCAGAACCAGCAGCACCATCGCCTGGTAAAAAGGCCGGGCATGGTTAAAGCGCTGTTCGATCTGTAACTTCGGGAAAAGCTCAGCATGAGAGCTTCTCAGACTTTGCAGATATTCACTCGATGCAGAGTTAAACACATTTGGGTCATTCTGCTGGAAGCCTTTTAAAGCCTTATACCAGGCATTGGCGGCGGTACTGCGGTTGAGGTCAGACTTTTCGCCACCTAAAGCCATCCAGTCGTCGCCGCCCGCTTTTAGCGGGGGCAGGACTAAAGGGTCTTCAAAATTCATAATCTGGCGATAGACTTCGAGCTGGTTATACAGCTCAAGGGTTTTAACATCGACCAGATCGCGATTTTGATCAGGCTTTTGCATCGCCATCTGAACCTGCTGAATCAGCGCCTGGTAGCGCGGCAGCAGCTCTTCGAGCGAATAACGCAGGCCTTCACGGGGTTTGAGATTCATCAGGCTTAAAACATCATCGTGTTCAATTCTAAAAACGCGATGTTTTTGGGACTGGGGTGAACCCGACATCACTTCGGTCAACCAGCGAATCGCAGGCTGTTTATTACCTTCGTTGTCTTCGTAGACCATCTTATGGTTGAGCACCAGCAGATTATTGCGGGCAAACGAATCAAGGGGCTGCACACGCCCTTTGCTGAGCACCGGCAACTGGCTAAAAGTATTTAAGTCAAAGGCCCCTTTGGCATAGGGCTTTTCGGTCATGCTGCGCCCCAGGCTCAGCAGACAAAGAACCGCGATTATCAGCGGCAAAAATTTTTGGAAGGTTTTCATACAGCCACCCTTTTATTGCGGCGCTTCATCGCCCGCATCAGCGAAAAGCCAAACTGAAGAATCAGACCCAGCGTGACCAGAATGCAGGAAATATACGGAATCAGCCAGCTGGGGTTTTGCACCACCTGCAGCACCGTACCGGTTTCATCAGGCTTATACGAAGCCTGATAATAAGTCTCATTGCGATAGCGCAAGGGATGATTCATCCAGATTTTGACTTCCCGATCGACGTTATGCTCAGGATCGACAATCCGCACCGTGCTTTCAAAATTGCGCGGAATCTCCGTGCCCGGATAACGGTCAAAGCGGAAATCTTTGAGAAATAAAGAATACGGCTTATAGCTGCGGGCAAAGCGCAGGGACATTTTATGGATTTTGGCATCGCTGACCACTTCATGCGGGCTTTTCAGCCAGGTTGACGTGGTGTAGCTGCCCATCACTTCAGTCGTGCCTTTTTTATAAAGGGTCACTAACGCGCTGGGCATATCGATGCCGCCTTCAGCCGTCTGGGTGCCGCTGACAACCGGCGCTTCTTTGGCCGTAAAGCCCATGCCGTCGCTGCTGCGCTCCATCGCTGAGTTTTTAAAGAAGCGATCGACCTGAATATCGACCGGCAATTGCGGATCCTGAATCAGGCCGCCTGAACGCAGACGGGATTCTGGAATCACCGTAACCAGATCAGACTTGGGGTCACTGCCGTCAACAAAGGCTAACTCTGAATGGCGAATATCTTCGCTGTAGTTCGACGAGCCGCCTTCGTCAATTGACATATTGCTTTCATGGGCCAGCAGACCGGTCAGGCCTTCGCCAGCCAGCAATAAAATAATCCCAAAGTGAATAATCGTCAGGCCGATTTTTTGCTTGCTGAAATTAAAGCGCTGCACATGAGCCACAACCAGATTAATCAGCAGCAGACCGCCAATAGTATTGCCGCCCGGGAACGGAAAAGCACCCGGCACAATTTTTGTGCGCGGGAAAAAGATCTGAAAATCAACCATCACCACAAACGAGCGGAAATAGTCTTTAACAACCGTCCAGACACCTTGATCAATCTGAGCCAGGGTGCCAAAGAAAATCAGCAGAATCCCCAAAGTCAGCAGGCCAACTGTCAGCTGCAGGGAGCCGAAAAAGTCGATCACGCGCTGAGCGGGGCTTTTGGGTTTGCGCACGCTGCGCGAAGATGCGGGTGCGGCTTCAGAGGCCGGAGCGGGAGGAAACG
>CAJYHH010000644.1 GCA_913773825.1 Candidatus Sericytochromatia bacterium
GCTTTTTTAAGACGACTTGCGGCGCACCTTCACAGGGCGCCGTTTTTCTCTTATGAGAGTTTTTGTTTAAAGGGTCATGACTCTCATCAGGCTAAAAGCTGAACTTAGACTAACGCTTCTTCGTTGACTTCTAACTGGCCCAGCTGCATGTCACGGCAGCGTAATCTGTGGGTACCTTGACGCAGGACAGGCTTGTGACCTGTGAGAATCTGCTGATAAGCATCCCAAAGATTATATGAAAACGTTGCGTTAAAGCCTGCTGTCGAACGCCCTGTCTGATGTAAGCCCTGAGCCAGCAGAACGGATTCTGGCAGCAAGCCTTGGGGTAATAGGGCTCCCAGTTTTTGCGCCAGATGATTCAGAATCAGGTGGCATTCGGCATAAGCTTGGTTAAGCCAGTGCCCTTTGCCAAGTTCTTCAAAAATATAGTGATTAGTGGGCATCCAGACCGGCTGGCCGTTTTGCGGTGAAACAGACTGAAAATATTCTGGTTTGCCTGTCAGAATATCTTCCGCCCGATGTTTGAGGAGCCCGCGCATATAGGTAAATAAAGGCGTTTCGGGCGGTAGCGGATCTTCGGCAAAGGCCATCAGTAAATCCCGATGACGGATGCCGGCAAATTCATGCAGTAATAACAAAGGCAGCTGTAAAAAACGGCTATAGTACAAAATCTGCGTCATCCAGGCCAGACAACGCATTCTGACCCAATCAGATTGAGACATGGTATCGGTGGCAACCAGAATTTCAATCTGCTCCCGAATCCCGTCAACCGGTGGCGCAAGGGATGTAAACGGTAACACATACGGTACTTTAATCGTTTGAATGCCGTATTGCTGGCGGTATTCCGGTGCTGACATTTCAGCGTTAGGCAAAAGGTAAGTATTCCAGAATCTGAGTTCTTCGTGCTGGCCCTGATTAATCACCGTATCAATCCCGTTTAAAAAACTCTCAAATGTTTCACCGGGTAGGCCAATTAAAAAGTCAGTGTAAGTTGAGATTCCCGCGCCAACAAAGCGTTTAAGCAGCTCATGATAAGTATCCAGCGAAATATTATCGCGTTTAATCGCTTTCAGCACATCTGGGGTAACAGACTGCAGCGAGAGCGGAATCCGAGGCAGCATTTTGGCATCGTTTAAATCTTTAAAAGCCTGAAACGAACGTTCCGCCTGGTTTTTTGTCATCTGGACCAAAACCCCGCGGGGAAAGCCCGTTTTGTATTTAGATTGAATTAAGCTGCGAGCGATCTGCAAATCTCGCGGCAAAATCCCAAAATTGGCGTCAGTACAATACACAAGTTCCAGATGATGCTGGCCAAACCAGTCAATCTCAGCTTGAACCCGTGAGTCTTCAAAACGCCTGACTTTGCTTTTAAGCGCTCCCCAGTCACAAAATGTACACGAAAACGGACAACCTCGATTGGTTTCCCAGATTGCGGCCCAGGGCTGTTCAGGATCTGATTCAACTAAAGCGGTAAAGGTCCCATCCAGATAAGGGGAGGGGATTTCATCCAGATTACTAATCGGTGGAGCATGGCCATTGGTCTGAAAAACAGACTGTTGCCCGAGTGGTTCAAGCCAGCTAATTCCTGGAATTTGCTGCCAATTTTGTTTGTCTGGCAGACTTTCAATTAGCGCTAAAAAGGGCTGCTCACCTTCACCGTGAACGGCAACATCAACAAAAGGATTTTCACGCAAAAAAACCTCGGGCTGATCGGGTACATTGGGTCCACCAAAGACAATCAGTGTCTGGGGTGAATGCTGTTTGAGCGCTTGGGCCAAAGCCAGCGTATAGAGGTTATTCCAGATATGAATGCTAAATCCCACAACATCTGCACCCAGAAGCCGGGGCAAAACTGTCTCAATCGCTTCACGTCGAAAAACCAGGGGTAAAAAGCGATAACGATCAGGTGTAGGGGTATGCGCCAAAGCATATGACTGCAGCAAGCCAATGCTGTAAGGCAGATAGAGCATATGTTCTAAGGGTTCTGTCATCTGAACCAGGCCAATTGTCAGGGGACTTGTCACATAGCAGCCTCGCAACTGAGATTGAGTTCTATTTTAGCTTATCCTTACAAGATAAAACACGCCCGCAAAATCTGAAACGCTTCTGAGACCGTATTAAGTAGAGCGGTTAAGTAGGGAGGTTAAGTAGAGTAAATACAGCATGTTAACTAATCAGATTTTGCCCTTTATTTGATATTTGATAACTAAATTCTTATTGTGAAGAATTCGATTTGCTGTTTATATAATTTTGATATTTACGCTTTCTTTGTAAAGAGCTTATAAAACATTGATTTGACTGTGTTTTGGTTTGTTTGCTAAAACAGATATATGAAATTAAGCGAAAAGCTCGTTTATAAAGATATTTTTATTCGCTTATAAAAAGGAAGGTAAAATCCATGCACGAAACGTCAAAAACCTCTAAAAAATCCAATCTGATGCGTAAACTGGCCTTAAGCTTCTGCGCTATGAGCGTGATCAGTATCGGTTTCCCAAGCGGGGCTTTTGCGGCTCCGAGCTCTGCTGTTGTCAAAACTCAAATTGAGCAGCAAATCAGCAAAATTCAATCCATGATCACCAGTCGCCAGCTGGATGCACTACCGGCCCAGCTGAAGCTGGCCAGCGCTTCTTACAAAGAATTTACCAGCCTGGGGGATGTTCAGTCTCTTGACCAGAACAAATGGCAAGTTGCTCAGGCCCTGCGTCAGGATCTGGTCTTTACGCATCTGGGTGCCGCACAAGCTTTATATGATGCCGGTAAATACCAGACCGCTCTGACCGTTTTAGAAGATGCTCGTGTGATGGAGCCTAAGCTGCCTGTTACTCTGTATTTTGAAGCACTCAACTTGCTAAAATCAAACAAAGAATGGGATGCCACTGAAAAACTCTATCAGGCCATGCGTCTAAATAAATACCCTGCTCAGCGCAAAATCGAAAATCCGCTCCAGCCCTGGGAAGTCCTGACCGCTAATCCGGTTCAGCTTGAAAGCCGGATTGATGAAGTCTTAAAATCTCTTGGCAAAGATACTGAATACCCGATTTCGCTGAACTTTAAAACCGGCAAACATGACTATATGAAGCTGGTGCCGGGTGTTGGTGCCAATATTCAGGGGCGTAACGGCCAGTACTTTAACGTCTATCTTAAAGACGACATGATTAACGATGTACTCGACAATATGGGTAAGCCAGCTGAAATTGTCGAAAAATATATGCGTGACCAAATGCTGACTTTTAATGTCTACGATGAATATTTTATCGTCGGCATGAACCCTGAAAATATGATCGAACGCATTCAGGTCGACAAAGCGGGTTATAGCGTTGAGGTTGATAACCAGATTTATCGCATTGGCGATAGCATTGACGCAGTCCAAAAAAATCTGGGTGACAAATTTGGCTTTGAAAAGCTCAGCAGCGATGACCCCAAGATTAAAGAAACCTGGGTCTATAACGAATTTGGCCTGAGTGTCGGCGTGACGCCTGACAATAAAATCGGCCTGATTAGTATCTGGACCCTCGAATAAGTTTTACGTTTCTGTGCACGAGCTGGGAGCCTCTTTCGGGAGGCTCCTTTTTTTCGTGGAGAAGCAGGCTATGGACTGTGTGTGGGCGATGAAGATAAAAAGCGATTTGTTTGAGAAAGGCTCTGTACGGCAGAATTCGCCTCTCAATGCTTCTTACATAGCATGCCCTAGCCGCTTAGCGCTCAGCGCTTGTTGTGGCGAGGCTGCTGAGGCTTGATTTAAGCAGATTTTCAGTGCGTTCATCTTGGCGTAAGTCAAGCTGAGCAAGCTGCTGGCTGTGATAATTAAGATTGTCACGCAGCTTTTCGTAAGCTTGTTCAGAGAATGTTTTCTCAAGCGAATCTGCCTGTTGAGCACGGCTAAGCAATTCCTGAATTTTGAGGCTGGCAGTCTGTAAGCCATCCATCCATTCATGGGTCATTTTGACCACATCAACCGTTTCAGGTCTGGGCGTCAGATTGAGCATGTTTTGCAGCTCATTGGCCCAAGCAACTAAACGCTGGACTTCAGCTGCCACGCGCTGATGCTCAGTTTTTAAATCAGGTTTGAGTTCAGCGCCGGCTAGGGTTTTTTCAACCTGAGCTAATAGTTGTTCAGAGGCCTGACGCAAAGCCAGATAGAGATTGAGCTGCTGGCGGGCTTGTTGATTAGCGGTTTTAGCAGCAGCCAGGGCTTGAGTTCCTAGTGTAAGTTCACGTTTGCCTTCTGCCAGCAGGCCTTCAACAAGCTTGCGATCTGCAGCAGATAACGCTCCCCAACGTGAGGGATCGTTCCGCAGGGCTAATAACTGACCCATGTCCTGGGTTTGAAACTGCTCAGACTTTTTTTGATATTCCTGAGTCTGTTGCTGCTGCAGAGCAATTCGCTCATTTAAGCGCTGGCTAATTGCGTCAGCCGTACTCTGAGTTTCGCTCAGCTTTGCTCTCAGTCGAGTCATTTTATCGGTTAAATCAGCTACTTCGGCGTTCAGGTTGGCAAAGCCATCGTTAACGGTCAGCATAAAGAGTCTTTCGCTAACGGGCTTACCCTGTTGGCTATAAGTGACGGCGCCATTTTTTTGTACCGCAACACTTAGGCCTAAGTCAGCAATTGCAAGATTAAATCTGGGTAAGTCACCGCGCACAAACATATCTTTTATGGCCGGTGCTGTGCCCATAATGGGCTGTTGACGCAACAGCGCACCAATCACGCTGATTTGAGGGCGCTTAGTCTGAAGTGAGGCATTGATTTGAGCCAGTTCAGCTTGCTCAGCGATGAGCTGCTGATTGGTATTGTTCAATAAGCTTGTGTCAAAACGAATCGCAGAAGTGCTGTTTTCAATGTTGGTGCGCATACTTTGCAGCTCGACCAGATTGATGGAAGCGCTTGCAATAGTCGGTTGAGTTGAACGAATCGCGGCATTGACAGCCGAACCCACCGTTGACGGATTGGGATTAGCCGGAAGCGCTTCAGCCAGGGGCTGCAAATGATTGATTTCACTGCCAAGTGTTTCAAGCTCAGCACGATTTAAGCTGCTTAATTG
>CAJYHH010000645.1 GCA_913773825.1 Candidatus Sericytochromatia bacterium
AGGATACATGGTCCAGATATCCGTACTGCCATTGCGATCAGAAGTGAAGAGCACTTGACCATTTGGTAGTAATACGGGGCTACGGTTAGTATGCAGGCTCTTGATGCTAATCTGACGGAACTCAGCACCATCTTCATTAATACGATAAAGCGCTAGATTCCCTTTATCTGTGTAAGCCGAAAAGATAATTCGGGTTTGAGAATAAAATCCAAAGAAGGGAATCATTGGCGAACGGTTAGTAAACCGCGTGTCGTAATCTGGATAAGCAGAGGAGACAACCGCAATCTCTTTAATATTCTGGGGAAGTTTAGTCAATTGAATCGGTCGGCTGCCGTCAGGTCCCATTCTCCAAATATCCCATTTAGAGTTGCGTGAAGAAGTAAAGTAAATGTGGCCATCGTCTGCAACCACAGGGTTTGCATTCCAAACATCACCATGGGTCAGACGAATCAAGTCAGTTCCATCAGGGTTAATTGAAAAAATGTGTGGTTTCTGATGGCGATCTGAAACAAAAACAATTCGGCCATCAGGTGACGGAAAAGGAGAGTAATTATTAATTCCCTTTTCTTGAGTCAAGGCTTTGACGTTAGCGCCATCCCAATCCATGGAGTAGATCTGCCAGGTTCCACTGCGCTTGGAGGCAAACACAATTCGGCCATCAATCCCAACACGTGGGTGAGAGTCATCAGCAACATCATTGGTCAACTGACGAGTCTGACCCTGCATGTCTGAGAGATAAATATCGTTGTTGCCGTCACCACGAGCGGAAACAAACACAAAATGGTCTTTCCAGAAACTGTTTGCTGATTGACTGGCAGCACATCCAACTAGCAGAGCAGCACAGGCAGCGCCAGTAAGCGCGCGAAGGAGATGATTCATGAATCGGTGCCTCTATACCCGGTAACTTAGGTGGGATTGTGACATATTGTAGCACAAGCAAACAGCCACGGGCACAGGGGCGCAGCTCTGGCAGCGATTACCATACTCTCAGCCCTGTTCCGTCCATCATGGTGAAAAATTAAACAATTGGCTTATCCGAGTCTTTTTTGCTGCCAACGGCGAATGCCCTCAAGGCCAGCTTGTGCATCAGCAAAATCTGGATTCAAGCTTAGACAATATTCCAACAAACTGCAGGCTTGCTCAGGTAAACCAGCATCAAACAGCAACATGGCTTCGTGACTCAGCAAAATGGGCTGTTCCGGCAAACCCTTCCTGGCGACTTGAAGCAAAGCCAAAGCACGTTCATTCTGTTGAGATCCTTTTAATAAACTAACAAGCAAAAGTAAAGGTTCAGGTTGAGGCGAACGCATAAAACTTAGATAAAGCCAGGATTCCACTAAACATCGCGCTCGCACATCACCGCTGCTCCAAAGCTGGCGACAAAACGCAGATCTAATATGCGGTTCAGGCACAGATGGTTCAAAAACATCCTCTAACAACCCAGGCTTGATTTCTTGTAGCCAGAATAGTTCTGGTCGCTTTTCTTTTTTGATCAGGGCCAAAGCGCCTAACACACCAAGACCCATGGGAGTATACCGAATTCTTTCAGGTATACTGGGCAATTTAATTCCTTTATCCTGAGCTTCGGCCCAAAAGAGTAGAGGATGTAGCAAGCGCGAACTTGTCAGATAAGCACCACTCAACCATTGCTTGAGATCTTGAACCAATTCAGCTGAAGACTGCCCCCCACGCCAAGTAGAAGCGGATAAGCTCACTAGATGTTGCAAAGGCAAAGCGACAATATATTCAGGTTTATAGGCAAAGCCGTTAAGCTGTTCTGGATCTTGAGCAAAATTTAGGCATTGTCTGAGACAGCTGCGAGCTAAACTGTCTTGACCAAGCATCAGATGTGCTTCTGCTCGTGCGTACCATATATTCGGATACATCTCCAGCTGAGACTCAAGCCGCTCAACTAGCTCTAAAAGTTCTTGCGGCCGTCTGAGCTGGAGCAAAAGATTAAAGTAAGTTTCAGGATTAGGCATGCTCCGAAAAGTAAGTTTCTCTTGTTGTTCAGAGTTAACAAAAAAGGCCTGCCGATACCAGTCCAAAGCCGTTTCAGTTAAGCCAGAAGCACATAACATATCAGCAAGATAATTCATCCATTTTGGCTCATCAGGGGCTTCAGCTTGCTGTTGATAGAGTAATTCCAGATTTCGGCGAATTTTATCTCGATTTATAATCCGTTCATCGGTATAACCCACATGTTTTAGACTAATTGTTGGAACCGACGGACTTGGAGAAAAGCCTTTACCCTCAAGCAAAATACTTTCATGGATCCGGTTGCGATAACGCAAGCTGGTTGAATTCGGAAACAGACGAGCAACAAAATGAACTCGAATCACTTCACCTGTCGGAGACAGATTCTGAATTCTCAATTTAAGGCGCGGCAAAGCAGGGGGAGCATGCCAAAGCAAATCGAGAAGTTTACTCCGACTTTCGGGAGTCAGGTATTCGTCGGCATCCAGAACAAGAATCCAGTCACCGCTAGCATAGTTTAACGACCAATTACGAGCCAGCGAAAAATCATCAGGCCAGGTATGATGAAAAATCCGCGCTCCCATGGCCTCTGCCACGGCCGGTGTCTGATCCTGAGAACCTGTATCTACCACAATCAACTCGTCAGCAAGTCCTTTGACACTTTGCAGGCAAGTCCTAAGAAGCTCAGCTTCATCACGAACAATTAAACAAACTGAAAGGCTCTCACGCCAAGGCAAACATTTGGCCCAGCCTGTGTGAACAGCAGATTCAGATAAAACGCCAAGACCAAAGCGAGCCGCAAGTACAGCACGACAAGCCTCAGCCGCCTGGAACTGCTGGGTTTTAATCAGCAACTCTTCAGCAGACTTGAGCATCAGAGGCGATAATAAACCTTGCCTAAACCCGTCTGCTAACAGCTCTAATGCTTTTTCAGGTGGCAACAAACCAGAGACAAAGGGGTAGAGTCTCGCAGAAGCAGGAGAGCGCTTCAGCAAAGCATAAAGCTGATTGAGAGCCGGTTCGGATTTGAATGAATGCCAGAGCTTTTCAGCAAGTCTACAGTCTAGATTACAATCTGTTGCAGCTGGATGGCGGATCTGGACTGCTCCTCCTCCAGCTGCAACAGATTGTAATCTAGACTGTAG
>CAJYHH010000646.1 GCA_913773825.1 Candidatus Sericytochromatia bacterium
AGAATCCTGACAGCTTTCGCCAGGATTATTTTCGCCCGACCCATGCAGTAGCCACCAGTTGGGAACTGCTGCCAGCTTACCGCCGCAATGTGCGCTTTCGTCGCCATAATTTAACCACTTCACTTGAAAACCTGGGTAGCTGGGATTTGATTCTTTGCCGCAATGTCCTGATTTATTTTGCACCTGATACTCAAAAGCGGGTCATCGCAAGTTTTTATCAACATCTTGCCGCTGACGGCAGATTATTACTGGGCCCGTCAGAAATGTCGCCTATTTCCTGCGCCCCCTTTCAAGCTGATTATTTGGCCAGTTTAAGTTGTTTTAGCAAAAGTCCTCAACCAGCACCCTCACATTTAACGCCCTCAGATCCCCTTCCAGCTTTGCTTAATGTTCCGCTCAAGCCAGCAGCTGTTAAACAGCCCAATCCAACGAGCCCTGAGCGCCACGCGGAACGTGCACCAACACCGACTTTAAAGAGCCCGCATGTAACACAGCCTCATCAGCCCATCCAGGGTAAAGCCGCAGCTAACCCCTTACCTGACGCATCCGAGCAGGCAAACCAACTGATTGAGATCCGTCGTCTGGCAGACACAGGTCAGCTTAAACTAGCGGAAACCCGTTGCCAAGCTTGGATTGAACAGCAGCCGATGCAGGCCACAGGACATTTTACTTTGGCTCTGATTCTGACCAGCCTGGGCCAGGATGAAGAAGCGCTAAATGCTTTACGTCGAACCCTTTATCTTGACCCAGACTGTTTATTAGCTCATTATCAGCTCGGCTTACTAGAGCAGGCCCGTGGCAGAACAAAGTCTGCGGCTCGAGCTTATCGCAATGCCCTCGAGCTGATTGACCAGGCCCCGGATGAGCAGGCCCCTGTTTCTGACAATGTGGAGCTGAGTTATGGCAGACTGCGTAGCCTGATTATTACTCAACAGGCAGCTTTGTAGGGCAGGTGTTTAATCATGACCGATAACTATCAATACCATAGCCAAAAGACCTTGGATTGGGATGCTGTCCGTCAGCATTTACAAGCTTCTGAAGCCTTGCTCAAACAAAGTGCCTCAAGAAAACCTGAAAACTGGCCTGAACTCCTGACGCATCGCGCCCGCCAATTACAAAACCGTGAGCAGCTTGAGCATGTTAAAACGAAGCCTTTTTTGGCATTTGAAACTTTTGGCCAGGATCTTTTATTAGACGTTAACGACCTGAAGGCGGTTAAAACTTATCAGAGCTGCACGTCTTTACCCAGCGCTCCAGCTGAGCTGTTGGGGGTTGTTCAACATCGGGGGCAGATCTTATCTGTACTGGAACTAGGACGATTATTAGGCTTGCCAGGCAGCGTAAGTTCTGGTGGCTATATTTTATTTATTCGCAGCCAGCCTGTCATTGGACTAAGAATCGCAAGTCTGACTGAAATTGTTCAGCTAGAAGCTCAAGCCTTTCAAACCCGCCAGGATAACCCAGACAATACCGCGAATTATCTCAGTCAGGTCACCTTAAATGGCCAACTTAAACTTGATATCGATCGATTATTAACCCATCCATTGCTACATTCCACCGCGAGGATTTAAAGAGGAGTGATTATGACCCCAGAAACATCTCCAAGCCTAATGCAGCGCTTAAATATCGGCACCAAACTGCTGCTGATTCCGAGTATTTTTATCGCGGCCACGGTGGCGACGATTACCTATGTTGTGACCGTTCAGCAAAAACAGCGCGACAATACCTATATTATGTCGCTGATGGAGCGCCAGCGCACGCTTAACCAGTTTTATATCAAAGACGTTTTGATGACAGCTCTAGGTCAGCCCAAACCTTATAGCTACTGGCGTGATGTTTTTTATGAACATATTGATATTCTGTCTAACGGCGGAATGGCGCTGCATCAGGTCAAGATGAGCCGAAGGGTCAAAATTGAAGCCGCTCCCACCCAGGAGATTGTCGATAGCATGGCTGAAATGAAAAGCATCATGGAGCAGATGCAAGAAAAAGAAAAAGCGCTTTTTGCAATAAAGCCCAGCGATCCGCGATTTTACGTAATCTATAATCAGATTAATGATTTAGGTGATCAGCTGCATGAGCGCGCTAAGCGCAGCATCGATCTCTATACGGCTTATTCACAGGGCCAAACCGACTCAATGATTCGAGATGTGATTTTACTGGGCCTGGGCGTTGCCCTGCTCGGTCTTTTATTGAGCTGGATGTTGTCAAAACGGATTACTCAACCCTTGATACAGCTGGCTAACCGCGCACAGACGGTTTCAGAGGGTGATTTAAGCGGCAAAGGCCTGCCGATTTTATCTATGGATGAAGTCGGCAGACTGACTTCTGCCTTTAATCAGATGACTGAAAATTTGCGTGAAATGACCCAGCAAAATATTTCCAGCGCTCGTGAATTGAGTACTTCAACAGCTGAAATTTTAGCATCTACCCAGCAGCAGTCTGCAAGTACGCAGGAGCAAGTCACAGCCCTCCAGCAGACCAGTGCAACGATGGAAGA
>CAJYHH010000647.1 GCA_913773825.1 Candidatus Sericytochromatia bacterium
TGTTAGAACACGTCACGCTGGTGATTTCACCTTTGATTGCGCTAATGAAAGATCAGATTGATTTTTTACAGGCTAAAGGGGTGCCGGCGGCGCGTTTAGACTCTAGTCTGGATGCCGAGGCGGTGCGAGAAGTCTGGGCAGAGCTGCGTGCAGGACGGCTTAAGCTTTTATATGTGGCCCCTGAGCGCTTTGGCAGTGAGCGATTTTTGCAGCAATTACAGCGTCTCAAAATCAGCCTGATGGTTGTAGATGAAGCTCATTGTATTTCAGAATGGGGGCATAATTTTCGGCCTGATTATCTCAAGTTGGCGCGCTTTGCTAAGCAGCTGAATATATCACCTGTACTGGCTTTAACTGCAACCGCGACAGCTGATGTGGCGCGTGATATCTGTAAAAGCTTTGATATTCAGCCTGAAGACTATGTCAATACAGGCTTTCATCGTCCTAATTTGTTCATGCGGGCTCAGATTTGTACACCCGCTGAGCGTGAAGATTTACTCTTACAGCGCCTGTCTGTTAAACCTGGCGCAACGGTTATTTATGTTACCCAGCAAAAAGCAGCTGAAGTACTGGCGGAAAAGCTTGAACAGCGCGGCTTACAGGCTGTGGCTTATCATGCTGGGCTGGATGCTGATTTGCGTCACCAGATTCAGGATCGCTTTATGGCTTCGCCTGATTTAATTGTTGTGGCGACGATTGCGTTTGGAATGGGGGTTGATAAATCAGATATTCGGCGTGTTTATCATTATCACCCACCTAAGTCTTTAGAAAACTACGCTCAGGAAATTGGTCGCGCTGGCCGAGATGGTCAGACTTCTGAAGTTGAATTTTTTGCCTGTGCTGAAGATACCCTGACCTTAGAGAACTTTGTCTATGGCGATACCCCTGAGCCCGAAGCTGTCCGAGCCTTAGTCGCTGACTTGCTGAACCAGGGAGAACGGGTTGAGCTGTCGGTTTATGATCTGTCGAGCCGTTTTGATATTCGTCAGGGTGTCATTCGCACCTTGCTGTGTTATCTGGAACTGGAAAACGTCCTGAGTTATCTTGGGCCTTTTTACGATACCTGTAAGCTGCGCCCCCGTCAGTCCTGGGAATCTCTAAACAAGCGCTGTGAGCGTTTTGACGCTGGGCGGCGTGAGTTTTTACAGCGTGTCTTTGCTGCAGCTAAAGCCGGGCGAATCTGGCACACTCTCGAAGTCAGTGCCTCGGCGGCCAGTCTGAATGAGCCCCGTGAGCGCATTTTAAGTGCCTTAAATTATCTTGAAGAAATTGGCGAACTTGAGCTTCAGGTCTCTAATCTGCGTTTGGCTTATCGACTTGAACATCGACCCGAGTCTGTAGCAGACCTGGCACAGCTTTTGCTTGAGCGTTTTTTAGCTTCTGAACAGCGCGATATTGGCCGGATTCATCAGGTAATGCAGCTTGCCCAGCAGCCAGCGTGTCTGGTGCGGAGCCTATTAGCTTATTTTGGTGAAAATCTCACTCAGGACTGTGGACACTGTGATCGCTGTCTGGGTGAAGGCTCTCTGCGTCAGGTGCCTGAACCTGATTTTAGTTTGGGCGTTTCTGAACAGCAGTTAATTGCCAGGGTCTGTGCCCGCCAACATCAGGCTTTAGTCAGTCCTCGGCAGCGGGCTCGCTATTTATGCGGTCTGGCGTCTCCTGCTGCTCAGCAGGCGCGTCTAAGTCGTGAGCCTGAATTTGGGGCTTTGGCCCATCTGCCTTTTACACAGGTGCTGACGGCTGTTAGCATAGAAGCATCATCACAAGAGGACACACACTAAATGGACTCGGATTACCGGCTCGACTGGCATCAGCGGCGCCTGTACTATCTCGAACAGGGCCAGGGTGAGACAGTTTTAATTTTGCATGGCAATGGGGCTGATGCCAGAATGTACAGACCTTTGATTGATGCTCTCTCACCCCATTACCGCGTACTGGTGCCTGATTTACCCGGTTATGGTAATTCCTCAACGCTTTATCACTCTAAGATGCCGCGTTATCTTGAGCAGATTGAAAGTTTTATTAATCACTATATCGACAAGCCTTTTTATCTGATTGGGCATTCTTTGGGCGGAATGTTGGCTTATCAGATTCAGCTGCGTCGCAAAATCCCACCTGTTTTACGCGCAATCTGGATGGAGGCCGCCATTTTTAATCTCGACTGGAAGTTGCGTATGGCACTGCCTGCTTATGCCCGTTTATTGGTCAGCAAAGGCCATAATCGGCGCGGTATTGAAGCCAGAATGAGAGAGTGGTCATGGGACTATGACAACGGCGATAAGCTCACTTCAGAAGCTTTTATTCAGAGCTATTATGCCAGCAATATTCAGGTTCATGGCATGTTTTTAACCGAAGCTGCGAGCTTGCTGCCTTATCGCTTTGCTGAAATTACCGAACCCGTGTTGTGTCTACGTGGCGAAAAAGAACATGTGGTTTCTCGCGCTACTGAGTGGTTTGCGCCCCAGCTACCTAACGCCAGACTGCAGATTATTCCACAGGCTGGCCATTTTTTATTGGGCGAAAATAATCAGGCGCTTTGTGAGGCTGTTTTAGAGTTTTTAGCGTTGCCTGAAGGGCTGGTCGAAGCGCCGCTTGCGCTGAGTCTCTAGTGATCAATTTTGATGATTTGTTTGACCGACCAGAGCAGACCCCGCCGCTGGAATTGCTATCAGGGGGGTATCGCAACTGGAATTATCGTCTACTCCCAACTGAACAATTGGAACAGCCTGACTTAGATCGGGTTTTGCGACTGTCAGCAGAGCCTGAGCACCTGGCTGTTGAATCAGCCTTGCTAAATTATCTGGCCCAAGCTCAGCCAGAACTGCATGTTCCGCGCGTCCTTCATCAACTGCCAGGTCTGTTAATCACCCGTTTTTGTCCTGGTGAGCTGGCAAGCTGTCTGGATAAGCGTTTGCCGGATGTGGAGCTAAATCAGCTTGGTCAGATGATTGGGCTTACATTGGCGCAGGTTCATGCGCTGAGGTTTACGCACAATGGTTTTTTTAATCAACAACTAGAGATCACTGAGCCACTAGAACCTTTTGCGGAAGCCTGGCGGGGCTATATTTACTCTGTTATGACGACTGAGCCGGCCCGTAATCGAGCAGGCGAAACGATTTGTCATCAAGTGCTTGAGCTGATTAAAGATCATGGGCAATTACTCGATGGCATTTTGTCGCGACGTCTGGTTCACTCAGATTTTAATCTTAAAAATCTGTTGGTTCAGCAAAATCCTGACTGGTGTGTGTCGGGTTTGCTGGATTGGGAGTTTGCTCATGTGGGTGCGCCTTTACAGGACTTAGGCAACTTTTTTCGCTTTGAAGAACAATTACCCTTTGCGCTACTAGAGGGTTTTTTAAGCGCCTATCAAGCAGAAATGGGGCCGCTGGAGGCTAACTGGCGTGCTCAGGCGCATTTACTTGATTTAGCCGCGCTATCTGGTTTTTTAGCTGGAGCCACTGATCGACCCAAAAGTCAGGCAACGGCTATTAATCGTATGCAGCGCTGTCTGGACTACTTTGATGATTCAGAAAAGCTCTGACGTTTTACCTAACAGCACTTGAACAATTCTCGCCATATTGCGGGCGTCATCAATGCCGCGATGTAAAGTGCCTTCTAACGGCAGATTTATCCGCTGCATCGCTTCTGCCATGCCAAATTTGCGGCTTAAACCCAAAGCTTCACTATAAGCGGTTTTTAAATTAAGATGTTTGCTTACAAACGGGTAACCGACATGATGGCGCTGACAATCCCGCTGAAACTGATGTCTGTCGTATTCACCCCAGGAGCAAAAATGGCTGGAACCGAAGGGCCTAAACCAGTTTTGAAAGCGATTTAAGGCTTCTTTATAGCCAGGTGCCCCGTCCACTTGAGTCTGAGTAATGGTAGTCAGTTCAGTACAAAAGGGGGTGAGTTTGGGATGTCGAACTGGTCTGACAAAGGTTTCAAAGCTTGAGACAATCTCCAGACTTGATGCTTCTAACAGCACCGCGCCAATTTCGATGATTTCCATTTCTTCACGTGGAAACAAAACCATGTTTTTAGAGCAGGTGGCTTCAAGATCCACAATCAGATAATAGGGTTCAATGATTGAAAAGGCTTGAGGGTTCATGGGTGATTTAGCACAAAACTTGATCCGTCTCAGAAAGTATCTGCCAGCATAGCCAGAATTGGCTAAAGAAGGAAGGGTTTTTAAACACAGAGTGACTTCGGAACAATTAGGCAGTTAAAGGGGTCTGAAATTCTCAGTTCCTATTACATCCCTATTGCATCTAAGTTGCATCTTAACTCTCATTCATCACTCAAGTCATCTTTAAGGATAATCTATGTTGAAACGTAAGCTGCTTAAGACCTTGTCCGCATTGCTACTTTCCTGTCTGCCTCTTGCCGCCTTTGCCTCACGCTCAGTTGAGGCCAAAGACAATCAATCAAACCAAACAAATGAAGCAGTTCCTTTATTAGCGGTTTTAGAACTGGATGCCAAAGGGGCTGTTGTCCGTGATGAAGCCAGTACTTTGACTGATCGTCTACGTGCCCATTTTATTCAGTCGGGTCGTTATCAGATACTTGAACGCGACAAAATGCAGGAGATTATTAAAGAACAGGGTTTTCAGCAGTCGGTCTTGGCCTGTAGTGAGCGGGATTGTTCAGTCAGGTTGGGTCGTTTACTTGGTGTCCGTTATTTGTTGAGCGGTAGTGTGAGTCGCGTTGATGGTCTGTATGTGCTCAACGCACGTTTGTTAGATGTGGAAAAAGGTGTGATTCTGCGCGAAGAATTTACAGACTGTGACTGCCCCTTAAGAGAACTTTTGACCCAGAGCTCTCGGATTTTAGCTGAGCGCTTGCTGCAGGCTCCCGCTCAGCTTACAAACCAGCCTAATGGAAATGCAGCTTCTGCAAAACCATCTTCTGGGTCTGCTTCTGGGCCTGTTAGCAATAGCCTGCTGACTCTGACGCTGGCTGGCAGCGGCTGGGCAGGGGCTCAAGATGGTCCTGCTTCTGAAGCCAGTTTTCGTGACCCCAGCGCCTTAGCGTTGTTGCCAGACGGCAGCTGGCTGATTGCAGATGCGGGCAATCATCGCCTGCGCCGTTATCTGGATGGTCGTGTGACAACTTTTGCTGGAGCTAACTGGGACTGGCTAAAAGGTGAGTTTCTAGATGGCTTTTCGGATGGTCCCGCTGCCCAGGCCCGTTTTCATCGGCCGATGGCGCTGACTGTGGCGGCCAACGGCATCATTTATGTGGCTGATACCGATCATCACCGGATTCGCAAAATTTTGCCTGATGGTCAGGTTTTGACTTTTGTAGGGACCGGGGCGCCGGGTTTTAGCGATGGTAATGCTGCTGTTGCCAGTTTTCGCCGTCCGCAAGGTTTAGCTTTGGATCCAGAAGGTCATCTTTATGTTGCTGATACAGACAATCATGCGATCCGCAAAGTCAGCCCGCTAGGGATTGTCAGTACTGTAGCGGGCAGCGGAGCCAGTGGTTTTAGTGACGGGACTGCGCTTGAAGCTCGCTTTAGATTCCCGGTTGGTCTGGCGATAGACTCAGCAGGCGCATTGTATATTGCCGATACGTTTAATCACCGCATTCGCCGCTTTGCAAATGGCCAGGTCACTACGCTGGTGGGTTCAGAATCAGGTTTTCGCGATGGAGACTCTGCACAGGCTCGTTTATATGAGCCAAGAGCGCTGACACTGGCTGCCAATGGTGATTTGTATATTGCTGACACAGGTAATCATCGCATTCGTTTGTTTAAAAGTGGTCAGCTTCAGACTTTAGCCGGTACCGGTGCACGCGGCTATGCAGACGGCAATCAGGCTGTGGGACAGTTTAATTCACCCATGGGCCTGATGTTACAGGGCCCTCGCCTCTGGGTGATTGATAGTGGCAATCAGCGTTTGCGTAGCATTGAGCTGATGCCCTAGCGCTGTTATTTAAGCTCATTCAGGCGGCACTGCGTTTTTGCAGTGCCGCCTGTGCTATTGCCTGTTTTTCTGCATGATGTCACTTTGAATTTTCTGGCTTTCAGCCAGCCTCAGAGCCTCTCTGCCCCCAATCAGGATTAAACCGGTTTAAAATGTAATCTCTCACGACATTTCATCCCGGCCAGGAGGCTCGCATGACTCAGGTAACCCAGAAACTGGACAATAGTCCTGAAGCGCTAAAAGCTTCAATTATGCAGCACGTTCGCTACAGTCTGGGCAAAGAGTGGGCTCATCTGTCTCGCCATGACCTGTTTATGGCGGTTTCTCTGGCTGTACGTGACCGGCTTGTTGACGGCATGCTTGATACAGAACAACGCTATCGCCAGACTGAGTCTAAGCGTCTGTTTTATTTATCAATGGAATTTTTGATGGGCCAGTCTTTGTCGAATAATCTCTATAACCTCGGCATTCTTGAGCCCATGCGTGAAGCGCTTAAAGAACTCAATGTAGATTTAGACCCGCTTTGTGAATACGAGCGTGACGCTGCATTGGGTAACGGTGGCTTAGGTCGCTTGGCAGCCTGTTTTCTCGATTCGATTGCCACGCTCAATATGCCAGGTTATGGCTATGGGATTAATTATCAATACGGTCTGTTTCGTCAGGAGATTCACAATGGCAATCAGGAAGAACGCCCTGATGCCTGGATGGAAGAAGGCAACCCCTGGGAGATTGAACGCAGTAACGAAGCCTGCGTGATTCCGGTCTATGGCCGCGTTGAGCATACCCAGGATTCAGACGGCAACTATAATCCCATGTGGGTCAACTGGCGCGTGATTGTTGGGACACCTTACGATATTCCGATTGTTGGCTATGGTGGCCAAACGGTTAACTATCTGCGTCTGTTTACGGCTAAATCTTCACGTGAATTTGACATGAAGATTTTTAAC
>CAJYHH010000648.1 GCA_913773825.1 Candidatus Sericytochromatia bacterium
AGCTCACATTCAGCGCCAGCAAGGCCGCAAACTGACAGCCAATGAAGCGGGTCGTGCTCTGGCTGAATATAAAGAAACCCGAATTGCCACCTGGTTTCAATCTTCACCAGGCGCCTGGAACGGCTTACGCAATCGCTTTCAGGACGAACGCTCCCAGTTCGCCTAATTGTCTCATCTCAGCTCATAACAGAGAGCTTTTAAATTTTTTGGCACGTTTAAGGCCTAACTGTGTCATACCGCACTTGTTGCTCAATTGAACTAGCGTAAAGTGAGCACACAGGTCAATTGAGCCTGGCTCAAGCTGACTAGAAGGCCAGCTTTAATCATATTGGCTTTTTCAGCCTCAAAAAAGATCTAATTTGATCTAACTGATCTGTTTTAGATCAAAATCAGCCATTTTAAGCTAGACAGAGCAGCCAATGATCGCTAAGATCAAGATCTCTTGATCAGGCTTGACTGATAAAAACTTCCAAATTCAGCTATTTTCTTTGATAGCTTTAGACTATCAAAGAGTTTTAACTCTTCTTTCCCATTTCAATTTTAAATTTGCTCTTTTACTCTGTAATATAGTTACGGTAACATGTTACAGATTAAGGAGCCTGAAAGCATGTCAAGGCCTCGTAAACGCCCCTCACAGTCCACTTCACAAAGCGAAAGTCAGCGGGTTGCGGCTTATCGCAAACGCCTGATGCAGGAATCCCATTACCGCAACGTCAGTTTTCTGGCAAGCCCAGAAGAATTTAGCCGCATTGATTTAGCGCGTGAACGGACAGGCCTTAGCACCAAAGAGCTGATGCTGGCCCAGCTTGAGCAACTTGAAGGAAATACACAGGGCTCCTCTGCTCAAGAGGATTACGGAGCTGAAGATGAGGTCTATCTCACAGAGCTTAAAGCCCATCAGCCTCAAGACCCTTCTATTGCGCAATTAAAGCGTGGGGAACTGTTTAGGCTACCTGGACATCAAAACTGGGTCTTGCTGACGCTCTATTTGAATCTAGAACGTCTGCCAGGACTATTTCCCTTTGACACTGATGTGATTCGGGATTTTGAACATTATCGTGAGGCTTTACAGTACTATTGCCTGCGCCATGATCGTCTACCGCCAGCTCATCAGGTCCTGCTTTTGGGGCACATCAGCCCAGATGAAATCCCCGGCTTAGCAGTTGAATCTGATTATCGGGTGCGATTGAGACTTAATCAGATTTACCCCCAGATTCCTGAACACAGCGACGGAACAGACTACCAGAGTGTCTACAGCCAGATGTTGGCTGAATACGCCAACGAGCCCTGAGAGAAATATCTCTCAGGGCTCGTTAAGTCTGACTAGACTCGTGATTAACTAGAGCTAATCAGGTCAAAAAAGGGGAACAAACCCCGGATACGAAGCGAATTTCCGCGTTCTGGTCTCCTGAGGCTTTCGTCGCTAACAGCCGGGTTTACCCTTTTCAGGGGCCCTCACGCCTCCAGCGTTGTTCTGAACCATACGGTCCAGCTCGCTCCTGGCGCCATTCCTGGCATCGACTATCGCCCTGGGCATCTACCCTCAGACGATTCCTCTTCAGACTTTTTGCCGAACCTTCAGGGGTTTCCCCTCCGTGCGCCGGTGCTGAAACAGACCTTGCGTACCCCGAGGGGCATCTTAATCCCTTTCAACCTTGGCCCTCTTGCTTGTTATTCACAGCTTCAGGGCTTTGCCGTCGACCGGAATCCGTTGCCGCTGATATTGCTATCAGAGCCCGATCCCCTCTTGTCCTTGGCCCCTTCAGGGTTTTTCACTCTACCTTGCGTCGGTTTGCCGTCACCGGCACCTGCCGCTCTTGCCCTTTGACCGTTACCGGCTGGACTTCAGCGGTTTTGTCTCTTACGAGACGCTCCGCAAGGAGCCTGTGTCCGTTCCCGCCTGACGGCGTTTCGGACCTTTACCCTCCTGGGCGTTCGCCCTCCAGGGAATTCCCCCGTTTCTGAGCTTTTTACTGCTTCCAGTAAATCCCCCACTTCGTTTTGACGACTTGTGGGCTTTGCTCTCAGAATCCGGTCGGCATCTGCAAATCTTGCGATTTACCGCCGCCCCTCCTGGGCTTTCGACTAGGAGTCTCACCTAGCCTCTGTTTACGCTTCTTCGCTTCACCGAAGTTCGTGATTTCAATATACTAAGATCAGGTTATAAACGTCAAGTTCTGGTTGTGATTTTTTTATCCTTAAATTAACAACGTGAGCATCAACACAAGTCCAAACTCAAATCAGCATCAGCGATTTAAGGCTTTAAAGTTTTTTCTGAATTTGTTTTATGTAGGTAGCGCCGTAAGCAAAACAAAATGACTGGCAAAGATCGCGGACTTTTAATGCTTAACAATCTTTGATTTCTGTTTAAATCTGGCGATGTATAATTGAATTTAGACGCACCAAAGGTAAAAGACCATGTTTCAACAGCTAGAGGCACTCTCCAAATTATCAGCCAGTCGCGACCAGCAGCGCCATGGCCAGTCCGAAAAACAGTTAATTGATGGCCTAAACTTAATCGACCAGGCCCAGGCCGAAGGCTTTAACCAGCCTTTACGCCTGCAGCAGGCAGCCAGTCTGCTCACTGAAGCGATTAAGCGCAATCGTGCAGAGATCCGCGCTTATCTCGGCATGGCCTATATCTTTTTGCTGCTTGAAGACCATTCAATGGCGCAGAAATATGTTCATCAGGCGCTGCAGCTTCAGCCTAATAACCCTTTAGTTCGCAGCTTTCAAGCCCGCGTAGGTGAAGACTACCAGCGTGTTGCCAAACGTCGTCAGGAGCTGCGCAGCAATCCAGCGGCCCGCCCAACACAAACAACGGCTCAACCCAGCCGGATGACAGCCGCTGACGATGATGATATCGATGCGCTGTATGACCAGACTGAAACCCACATCCGCCAGATGCTGCGTGAGCTGATGCTGGTCGGCATGCCCCAGCCAGCGGCTGACCACAGCGGCATTCTTCGTCTGGAACAGGCCTTAGAAACGCATCAAGCCAACTACGCGCAGATTATGGCCCAGCTCAAAAAAATCGAAACTAAACTCGATACAGCAGACCTGATGCGCTTAGTTAAACCCGTTGAAGCCCATCACCAGCGCTACCGCCAGGTGATTTCATTTTCGCAGCTGCTCAAAGGACTAAAAGATAGACTTGTTACCGAAATTGAACAGGTCAAAGAGATTACTGAAGAAGCTCGCAATACCCAAGACCCTAACGATATTGAAGTCTTAGAAGAAAATCTCGAAGCCTTACTTGATAATGCTGACGGCTTTGCCCAGGAAATTGAAACGCTGCAACAGCAAAACTTTCCGCTGGCTGGTTTAGAAGACCTCTATGAGCAATTACAAGAGCGTCTTGAGACTTATCAGGACGCGCTTGAAGAAACCCATTCCCGCTTAAAAGCCTAAGTCTTAGCTGGGTTCTAAACTCGCTAAATTGACTTTATCAAGCTTGATTTCAAAAGTTCGGCCTTGGGGTGCTTCATTAACCGGCACATCTTCGGCTAAAGTGCCCGTTACGCGAATAAACTCAACTTCAAGCACAGCTTCCCAGCTCTGTGGCAGCTTACCTAACTGGCGGCGCAAGAGTGCCTGCATCTGCTCACCGTCAAACTCACGCCAGGCCGGAAAACGGGCCTCTAGCTCACTCAGACTGGTTTTAAACAACTCACTGACATCACGCTGATCATTT
>CAJYHH010000649.1 GCA_913773825.1 Candidatus Sericytochromatia bacterium
ATCTTTAAGATCAGCTTGCATTGCAAAATTGTAATTTTGTACAATCGGAAAAGAAACACAGTTCCCATTATACGCCGGAAGCAGCCCAGACGGAGTAATCTCGTGCAAAGCGGTCAAGACAGAATCGGGTCCGGATGTGGCCAATGGATGTAATCAGTGTCGAGCAGGCGGCTGATTATCTACAGTGCGCCGCCAGTCGGATTTACCGCCTGATCCACAACCAACAGCTCAACGCCACCAAAATCAACCGATATTGGTATATTTGCCAAAAATCCCTGCGCCAGTTTTGCTGGCAGGAGATGCTGGCAAAAGGTGATGAACTGCTTGAAGCTGGCGATTATCTTTCAGCCAGCCAGGTTTTTGCTGTCCTGATCCGTCATTTTCCCGATCGGGTTGAAGGTTATCTCTACAGCGCCCGCGCAGCTCAGCTCTCTGACGATCCCCGCGCTGCCCTGCGCTTATATCGTAAATGCGCCAAAGACTTCCGTTCGCGCCCGGCTCATCGCGCTTTGGCCGGTCTTTATTTTGGCCAGCAACAATATTCTAAAGCTCTTCAGCACTACCTCTATCTGCTTGAACACGGCGAAAAAGATCTGCAGCTGATCTACAATCTCGGCCTGACCTATCAGGCTTTGACCCGCCCAGACGAAGCCAAACATTATTTTAATCGCGCCATTGCCCAAGACCCGACTTACGCCAAAGCTTATTACGCCTTAGGCTGTACTTTTTATGAAGAAGGCGCTTTTGCTCAGTCGCTGGAACATTATCAAGTGGCTTTGGCTTTAGAACCCGATAACGCTGATACCTGCACCGGTATTGGCTTAAGTTATCAGTCCCTCGGTAAACTTGAAGAAGCGGCACTCTGGTATGAGCGGGGTCTGCGTTTAGAAGACTGCTCTCCCAAGACTTATTACAGTCTGGGTCTGGTCTATGAAGATTTAAATCGTCCTGAACAGGCGATTCAGGCTTATGGCAGCTATTTAAAATATTTCCCCTACTGCTGTGATGCGCTCTATAACCAGGCTCTGCTAATGATTAAGCTGCAGCGCTATGAAGAAGCTCGCAAAACGCTGCGCAAATCGGCTGAAATTGAACCCGAAAACTGGCTGACTTTTAATACTCTGGGTTTAGTCTTGACTCATCTG
>CAJYHH010000650.1 GCA_913773825.1 Candidatus Sericytochromatia bacterium
AAAGCATGCTTATTACATCACCTGTCAGGAAGTGATTAAAAACGAAGCGGGTGAAATTACTGAACTGCATTGTACGTATGATCCTGAAAGCCGGGGCGGTGGGACACCTGATGGCCGTAAGGTCAAAGGGACGCTGCATTGGGTTTCGGCTGCTGATGCCTTAGATGCTGAAGTGCGGATCTACGATTTCCTGATGAAAGAAGGCGTTGATCCTGATCAGTCGTTTGAAGACCAGATCAACTTTGACTCGATTCAGGTGATCCACGCCAAAGTAGAGCCCAGCGTGGCAGATGCTGAAACAGGTACCGTCTTTCAATTTTTGCGCACCGGCTATTTCTGCAAAGATCGGGAGTCTACTCCTGAAAAGCCCGTGTTTAACCGCACGGTTGGCTTAGTTGACAGCTGGGCTAAAATGCAGAAAAAATAAGCGTTACTGGGCTTTACTGGCCTTATGACATAACATTTAGATAATCAAAACAAACAGCCGCTTTGAATAAATTTCAGAGCGGCTGTTGATTTATTGAGTGAGTTTCTGATCTAAAAGATCTGAACTCAGAGTGGTAAGCGTTTACATCTGGCCGGTTTCAAAACCGCCGCTGGGTTCAGGGATCGGCTTTTTTTCAATTTTAGCGGCCCTTAACCAGGCTGTCATAGCGCGTTCTACTTCTTCAAGCGCTTCTTTTGGGGTTTGTCCAAAAGCCGTACAGTAACTGAGATCCGGCACATCAGCCAACCAGCCTTGATCACTTTCACTATAAGAAATCACAATGGTGTAGCGGTTTTGAGTGATCATAATCCAGGCTCCCGGGGTAAAGCAGAGGTTTCATTCAGGGCGGCTTCATCGCTGGCCCTGAGCTGATAGCGATAGATCAGATTAATAAACTGACGAATCTGAAAGGCTTTAACATCCCCTTTGATATTTTGCAGATTAATCAGGCTCGGCAGTTTGTCGTGCACAAAAATATTGTGCAATCGATTGATGCTAGCCAAACGAAAACCAAAATGTTCGATTAGAGATTTAAATTCGTTATAGCGAATTTTTTGGCCAGGGCGGGCAAAGGCCAATAATTGCTGACGTTTCGTCATCGGGGGGGTGCGTTCAGGTTGGGTCATGGTTCGTCTCCAAAGCGCTCCTGGATCTGTTTAAGCAGGGCTGTTGCAGCCTCTGGGACAGCGGTACCAGGGCCAAAGATTGCTGCGGCACCCGAGGCATAGAGCGCCTCATAGTCCTGAGCCGGAATGACGCCCCCGCAGACTACCAAAATATCTTCGCGGCCTAAAGCGGCCAGTTCACGCATGAGTTCGGGTAAAAGGGTTTTGTGGCCACCAGCCAAAGAACTCATGCCGACTACATGGACGTCATTTTCAACCGCCTGGCGAGCTGTTTCTGCTGGAGTCTGGAATAAGGGGCCAACATCAACGTCAAAGCCCAGATCGGCAAAGGCTGTGGCAATGATTTTGGCGCCGCGATCATGGCCATCCTGGCCGAGTTTGGCGACTAATAAACGCGGGCGACGGCCTGCATGAGCTGCAAACTGATCACTCAGGGCACGAACGCTGTTAATGGTAGCCTGGGCTTTTTTGCCCTCTGCGTCACTGTTTGTTGAGCTGGCGTAAGCCTGGCTATAGACACCTGAAATTAAGCGGTGTTGAGCCTGATAACGGCCCCAGACCTCTTCAAGCGCCAGACTGATTTCACCTAAGCTGGCGCGGGCACGAGCGGCCTCTACAGCCAATGCCAGTAGATTACCTTCGCCTGTTTTAGCTGAGTTTTTCAGCGCTTTTAGACAGCCCTGAACCTGAGTTTCATTACGATTTGCGCGCAATTGGGTCAGTCTGGCAATTTGTGCACTGCGTACTGCGCTATTGTCTACTTCCAGAATCTCAAGTGGGGCTTCGTGAGTAGGGCGATGGCGATTGACGCCAATAATCACTTCCTGGCCTGAATCAATTAAGGCCTGGCGCCGGGCAGCGGCTTCTTCGATGCGCAATTTGGGGATACCGGCTTCAATTGCCTGGGTCATGCCCCCATAAGACTCAACTTCGCGCAGATGTTCCCAGCCTTTGGCAATCAGCTGCTGAGTCAGATACTCAAGATAATAAGAGCCACCTAGCGGGTCAATACTGCGGCAGATATCGGTTTCTTCTTGTAAGAGCAGCTGGGTATTGCGGGCAATCCGTGCTGAAAAATCAGTCGGTAAGGCAATCGCTTCATCTAGTGAGTTGGTATGAAGGGACTGAGTATGGCCCAATGAGGCGGCAAAAGCTTCAATACAGGTTCTGACTACGTTATTAAACGGATCTTGCTCGCTTAAGCTCCAGCCAGAGGTCTGAGAATGTGTACGCAGGGCCAGGGATTTTGGATTTTGGGCATTAAAGCTCTGCAGCAAACGAGCCCAGAGTACGCGGGCTGCGCGCATCTTCGCTATTTCCATAAACAGATTCAGGCCCTGGGCCCAGAAAAAAGACAGGCGCGGTGCAAAAGCATCGATGTCCAGGCCCGCAGCAATGCCGGTGCGCAGGTACTCGACGCCATCAGCCAGGGTATAGGCCATTTCTAAGTCTGCCGTTGCACCTGCTTCGTGCAGATGGTACCCGGAAATGCTGATGCTGTTAAAGCGCGGCATGTGTTCGGCGGTATAGCGAAAAATATCGCCAATAATCCGCATTGAGGGCTGAGGCGGGTAAATATAGGTGTTGCGCACCATATATTCTTTAAGAATATCATTTTGAATTGTTCCACTCAGCTGCTCAGGGCTTACGCCCTGCTCTTCAGCGGCGACAATAAAAAACG
>CAJYHH010000651.1 GCA_913773825.1 Candidatus Sericytochromatia bacterium
TGATGGGATCAAAAACACCCATTGTAAACGGGGAGGGAATCTCATCTAGATTTTCGATGCGGGGGCCAGGAGGATTATGGTGAAAGACGCCTTCTGCATCTAGCCAGCTAATCCCTGCAATTTCCTGCCAGTTTTGCTCGGGCAAACTCTCTAAAAGATTTAAAAAGACCCGCTCGCCTTCACCGTGGCTGCAGACATCAATACAGGAATTAGCCCGTAAAAAAGCTTCAGCCTGATCTGGAACCTGTGGGCCGCCAAAAATAGTCAGGGCTTTGGGATTATAGGCTTTTATGCCTTTGGCAAGTTCAAGCGAATAATTAATGTTCCAGACATAGACGCTAAAGCCCATTACATCAGCATGAATCATGCGCTGCAGATTCTCAGCAAGCGGTAAACGCTCATAAATGAGAGGAGCAAAATGGTATCGTTCAGGATTTTGGGCATGGGCCTGGACATAGGCCTGCAGCAAAGCGACAGAAAAAGGCATGTAGAGCGTATCCTGCTGGCCATGGCTGAGCTGAAGCAGTTGAATGTTTAAAGACGCAAAATCACGCGTTAAAGCATCTGGCATGGGTGACCAACCTGAATTCTAGCTAGAACAAGCTTTATTATGCCTGATTTTGTCACCCTGTTCCAGCCGGGGGCTAAGATATGCTTATAATAGCCCTATGGCACACGTTCACCAACACGGGCTGCACGGGCATTCTGGCTCGCACGCAGATCACGCTCACCATCACGGGCCTGGCCATCACCATCATTATGACGGTACAGGTTCACTGGCTACGGCTTTTTTTCTCAATCTGAGTTTTGCTCTGATTGAGTTTGTCGGCGGCTGGTACACAAATTCATTGGCGATTCTCAGTGATGCTGTTCATGATTTGGGGGACAGTGCAGCGCTTGGACTGACCTGGTATTTTGAAAAGGTTTCGCATAAAGCCCGCGATCAGACTTATACCTATGGTTATCGACGCTGGTCAGTTGCCGCCGCTTTATTTAGTTCACTGATTCTGTTTGGTGGTTCAGCCATGATTCTGACAGAAGCGATCCCCAGAATCTGGAACCCCGAACCTGTTATGGCACCAGGCATGATTGCTCTGGCTGTGTTGGGGCTGCTGGCTAACGGCATGGCTGTGCTTAAGCTTAAAGGCCATGATTCACCTGGTGAAAAAGCGGCTCGTTTGCATTTGCTTGAAGATGTACTGGGTTGGGTGGTGGTGCTGGTGGGAGCTGTGATTTTACATTTTACCCACTGGAATTGGCTCGATCCTTTGCTGTCAGTGATTGTCAGCTTGTATATTCTGCGCAATGTGATCATCAATCTTAAAGGCTTTAGCCGGATTTTGCTGCAGGCTGTGCCAGAAGGTGTAGACCTGATTCAGTTACAAACCCGGATTGAAGGGCTTGAGGGGGTTGATGCTGTGCATGATCTGCATATCTGGACCCTGGATAGCAGTCGTCATGTCTTATCGCTACATATTGTGGTCGCTGCTGAAACCTCACGTGAGCAGTTGCTCAACATCAAATATGCAGCCAAAGAAATTATCCGCACAGCAGGCATTGGCCATGATACGGTCGAAATGGAATACGCCGACGAAGCTTGCCGCCTCGAGTGCTGTTAAAATAGCTAGTAGCGAGATGCCGGTAGCTTGTGGCTAAATAGTTAAATCAGTTTGATTGAGTATTTGTTTTTGTTACCCGCTACGAGCAAGCAGCAACCAGTCTAAGGAGTTCTTTATGTCTTCTAGTAACTCAATTGCCCATGACTCAGCTTGGGGTCATGTCACCGGCCAGTCCGTATTTATTGATGATCGGCCAACTTTAGCGAATGAACTTCATGTCGGGCTGGTGGGCAGCCCCGCTGCGCACGGCAATATTATCAGCATTGACACCTCCGCAGCTGAAGCCCTGCCTGGTGTAGCGGGCATTTATACCGCCAAAGATCTGCATCATAATATTTGGGGCACTATTATTCAGGACCAGCCGATGCTGGCTGACA
>CAJYHH010000652.1 GCA_913773825.1 Candidatus Sericytochromatia bacterium
ATTAACGAAAACAAGCCTGGCGCTAACATCTTTAACCTGAATTTAACCCGCCAGCGCGCTGCTTTTTGGCCACCATCAGCAGCAGGAGGAGCATAAGTGGCGAAAAAAAGGTCACTACAACACGGGTTTGCCGTCTTTTTCAGCGATTGCACACAGAACGAGAATTTGCCGTTGACACACTCAGAGCGGTTTCATATTATGCCGTCCGTCGGGTCTGCCCGGCAGTTTTTTCGGTACGGGGCTATAGCTCAGCTGGGAGAGCGCTTGCATGGCATGCAAGAGGTCAGCGGTTCGATCCCGCTTAGCTCCACCAAACCGCTCCCAACGGTTTGAACCGAAAGAATGATTCCAGATGTGGGGGTATAGCTCAGCTGGGAGAGCGCTTGCATGGCATGCAAGAGGTCAGCGGTTCGATCCCGCTTATCTCCACCAAATCTTCGTTGTTGCTCTGAATATCTTCCCGTTACTGCGATAAATCTCTTCCTGAATGACCTTTTCTGTCAGTTCTGCTCCCTGCGACGCACGCTTTATAGCGGCAGCTATTCCGTTGATGAAAATCAGTGATGTGCAGAAAGCGCAGAGAAAAGCGGGAAGCGTGGTGCTGAAGGCGTAACGGCTGAGCAGGAGAGCAGGGCGAGCCGAAGCCCGCCCTGATAATCAGAAAGCGAGTACCAGACCGGCAATGGCAGCTGAGAGCACGCTGACCAGCGTTGAACCGTAGAGCAGTTTCAGGCCAAAGCGTGATACCACGTTGCCCTGTTCTTCATGCAGTCCTTTAATCGCGCCAGCCACAATCCCGATGGATGAAAAGTTAGCGAACGATACCAGGAACACCGAAAGAATGCCCTCTGCGTTAGGTGACAGCTGGCCTGCAACTTTCTGCAGATCCATCATCGCCACAAATTCGTTAGAGACCAGTTTGGTGGCCATGATACTGCCTACCTGCAGCGCTTCATGAGCCGGAACACCCATCACCCAGGCAAACGGATAGAATACATAGCCCAGCACGCCCTGGAAGCTGATACCAAAAATCAGGTCAAACAGCGCATTCAGACCGGAGATCAGGGCAATAAAGCCAATCAGCATAGCCGCAACGATAATCGCCACTTTAAATCCGGCAAGAATATATTCACCCAGCATCTCAAAGAAGCTCTGACCTTTATGCA
>CAJYHH010000653.1 GCA_913773825.1 Candidatus Sericytochromatia bacterium
TATAGTGAGCGATAATTGATGCATATATACGCATGCAAAAAGTCCAGTGCCGCCCTTTGTTCGGCGCGAGTGCTATAAAACTCAGCTTGAGAGCTGCCCGAAAAACAGCTATTAATAAAAAACAGCAGGTCTTCGTGCTCAACTTGCTCAGTGTAGGTATACATATGATGATCCTTGCCAGCGTCCGGCTCCGGAGTAGACGCTGCAGGAGCCTTAATAAGTTTTAAAAGCAGATAAGCCCGGGACAAAAGACAGGGAAACAGGCAGGGAGCACTAGTCAAAGAGTGGTTGCGGAAGTTTCCCCAAAGTTCCACGGGCTTATTGCTGATTGTAAGGCCCTGATTCAAAAAAAGTAAAGACTCCGTGGCCTTATAAGCGACTTGTGAGCAAAGCGAAGCGGGTTAATTGTTAGCTAGTTCGGCCTCAAAATAAGGCTTCATATGCTTTTGCCAGGCTTCGAGTAAGGTATCGCAGATATGATCAGGATTGACTTTATGCTGGTAGGTGCCTTCGAGAACCTGGGTTCCATAGCCAGAAGTCAGCAAGACGGTGTGGGTGCCGGCATTTTGGCCTACTTCAACATCTGTGGCTTTGTCACCAATCATATACGAGCGGCTTAAATCCAGATCATGTTCAGCAGCGGCTTGTTTGAGCATGCCAGGCTCTGGTTTACGGCATTTACAGTTTTGGGTGTATTCAGGGACTGTGCCGTCTGGCAAATGGGGGCAATAATAAAGCGCGTCAAGTTTGGCGCCTTCAGCTGCTAATAAGCTGACCAGGCGTTCATGTAAGGCATGAACCCAGCTTTCGGGGTAATAGCCTCGAGCTGGGCCAGACTGGTTGGTTGCCAGAATCACAGGCACACCCAGTTCATTCAGACCCCGAATCGCTTCAGCAGCGCCAGGAATTAAATTAAGATTTTCAAGTTCACGGATATAACCGGCTTCAACGTTAATTGTGCCGTCACGGTCGAGAAATACAGCAGGGCGGGACATGAAGACTCCAAAGGGTTAAAGGCTGTGGGCTTCGCGCTGTAGGCGATCAGCCTTACAGACACGGAGCCACAGGCATTATATCAGCTTGATCAGCTTGAGTTTATAGCCGTTTAGCTTGCCAGCGGCTGCATGGCTTCTGGTGTATTAAATCCCACTTTATTGACTTCAGGCGTGACCCGGTAAACATTTGTGCGTTCAGCTGAATAAGGCTGAAGCAGGCTTTGAAGGACCTCTGCATCAGTTACGCTATGGTCCAGCCAGATATCAAACTGCTCCGGTCTGAGAATCACCGGCATACGTTCATGAATCTCCGCAATTTTAGGGTTGGCAGCTGTGGTTAAAATTGTGCAGGTATCCAGGCGTTGATCTTCGGGAGCGCGCCAAAAATCATAAAGTCCGGCAAAGCCAAAAACTTCTTGATCGTCAGGATGAATAAACACAGGCTGTTTGCTTCCGCGCTTCCATTCATAAAAGCCGTTGGCCACAATTAGGCAGCGGCGTTTTTTAAACGGTTCGCGAAAGCTGGGCTTTTCGTGGGCGGTTTCGCTGCGGGCATTAATCATTTTGGCTGCGCCTGACGGGTCTTTGGCCCAAAAGGGAACCAGTCCCCACTTCATGCTCACCAGTCCCCGTGTGCCTTTGG
>CAJYHH010000654.1 GCA_913773825.1 Candidatus Sericytochromatia bacterium
AGGTCGAGCATCTGCCGGAGCCAGTTATATTATTTACGGGGCAGCGAGCTCTGGCACACTGGACTTAGCTAACTTATCCTCAACACAAGGCTTTATAATTCAAGGTGCGGCAGCCGGTGATCAGGCAGGCAGAAGTGTCGCAAATGCGGGTGATGTCAATGGGGATGGTCGTACGGATCTGATTATTGGCGCCAGTGGGGCAGATCCAAATGGACGCAATAATGCTGGCACAAGCTATCTCATTTACGGCTCTGCAAACCCTGGTACGCTTGATTTGGCAAATTTAAGCTCAAACCAGGGCCTTGCTATACAAGGAGCAAGCAACGGCGATATTTCGGGTTTTAGCGTTGCATCTGCTGGTGATCTTAATCAGGATGGCCGTGGAGATCTGATTATCGGGGCGCCGTATAAAGCAAATGGAGCTTATTATCTGGTCTATGGTTCAGGATTGCCTTTTAGTAGTCATCTCGATTTGGGGGCTTTAACAGCTCCTCTGCCTTAGTCATCGCTTAATTTAAACGTACAGGCCCAGGCTGTTTTAATTAAATAGCCTGGGCTGTTTACCATCTGATATTTTTTCGGCAACTTCTTTGCCAGCAGAAATTAAGCTCAAGTGAATTTCTAAGCTGTGGCATAATATCCAGAATCAAAAAATTTAAAGGATAACTTATGTCAGACCAACTGATTCAACATAACGAAACAGACAGTGCAGGAAAATTCTTTATTGGCTCAGCAGCTAAACCAGATGCTGAAATGACTTATTCGCGCAGTGGCGCCCATTTAATCATCATTTCACACACCGGTGTAGAGCCCGCATTTAAAGGCCAAGGCTTAGGTCAGAAATTACTTGGCGCTTTGGTGAGCTGGGCTCGTGAGAACCAGATTAAGGTGATTCCGCTTTGCCCCTTTGCTAAAGCTCAAATTGCTAAAACCCCAGAGTTTCAAGATATTCTGGCAACCCAGGACTAATTAAAAAGGAAGCCTTGTGACAGAATATCTTTTATTTGCCTTTATCTTTTTAGGCAGCGCGATGATTACGGTCCCACTGGCAGTCAGACTGGGACTGGGCTCGGTGCTGGGGTATTTAATTGCCGGTGTCTTAATTGGACCGATTACCGGTCTGGTTGGTTCTGAAGCAGAACGCATTCAGCATATTGCGGAATTTGGCGTGGTGATGATGCTGTTTTTGGTCGGGCTTGAGCTTGAGCCCCGCCATCTCTGGCAGATGCGCTGGCGACTGCTGGGCTTAGGCGGGATGCAGCTTGGCCTGACAGCAGCGGGGCTGATGGGCATCGCCATTGCGCTGGGTGTGGATTGGCAACAATCTTTGACAGCCGGGATTATTTTGGCATTGTCTTCAACGGCGATTGTTTTACAGACCCTAGGTGAAAAAGGCCAGCTAAAATCAGACGGGGGCCAGGCCACTTTTTCAGTTTTGCTGTTTCAGGATATTGCCGTGATCCCGATTTTGGCGCTTTTGCCCTTGTTGTCTAACCCAGAGTTAGTAAGCCATCACGCAGCGGGACATGCGGGAATGTCTTTGGTAGAAGGCCGTCCAGGCTGGCAAATCACCCTGATGACCTTAGCTGCAATTGCCGCCGTGGTCGCAGGCGGGGTGTTTGCTTCGCGCTATCTGTTTAGGTTTATCGCCACCACAAAACTGCGCGAAATTTTTACGCTGGCTGTTTTAGCGATGGTGATTGCAATTGCCTTGCTGATGAGCTTAGTGGGGCTGTCACCGGCATTAGGGACGTTTATTGCCGGCGTGGTTTTAGCCACGTCTGAATACCGTCACGAAATTGAAAGTGACCTGGAGCCCTTTAAAGGCCTGTTTTTAGGCGTGTTTTTTATTACGGTTGGAGCTGGGATCAATTTAAGTTTGCTGATGGGCAAACCAGTTATGATCTTAGGCCTGACCCTTGGCGTGATGCTGATAAAAGCAATTGTGCTGGGGATGATTGCCAAAGTCTTTAAGCTACATGGCGGGGACAAATTTTTGTTCTCATTGGGTCTGGCCCAGGCCGGTGAGTTTGGCTTTGTACTGGTGTCCTTTACTTTAGCTAACGCCATTTTGCCGCAAGAAATTGCCCAGATTCTGCTGTTGATCATCACGCTCTCAATGTTTTTAACGCCATTTTTGTTTATTCTTCTGGATAAGTTGATTTTGCCGCGTTTGGCAGTTTCTGAGCAGCGCGAAGCTGATGAAATTGATATCACGGGCGATGTGATTATTGCGGGCACCGGACGATTTGGCCAGATTACCAATCGTATGCTGCGCGCCAATGGCTATAAAACCGTCGTGATTGATTATCGCGCCAGCATGGTTGAAAGTATGAAAGGCTTTGGGATCAAGGTCTTTTATGGTGATGCCTCTCGTCATGACTTGCTTGAAGCCGCTGGCTTACGCGACGCTAAGCTCCTGTTTATCGCGATTGATGACAAAGAAAAAACGCTTGAGATTGCCAAGTTTGCCCGTAAAGCCCGCCCGAACTTACACATTGTGGCCAGGGCCTATGACCGCGAACATGTTTATCAGCTGTTCCAGGCGGGAGTCAATGATATTGTCAGAGAAACCTTTGACAGCGCCACGCGAGCGGCTTTTTATTCACTCCAGGCCTTGGGCTATTCGCTGACAGATGCCCGCGAAATGGTGGATTTGTTTATTGACCGAGATAAAAAATTGCTGCGTGAATTAGCAGGGCTTTGGGATCCAGAAGTGCCGGTTGAAGAAAACCAGGCCTATCTGCTTAAAGCCCGCGAAATGAGCCAGCAGCTGGCTGCCGATATGCTGGCCCGCAAACAACGCGCTGAACAATACGATCAGCCGATTGACGGCAAAAAAATCAACTAGCCACTCAAACAGACTCAAGACAAAGTCATAAGGCCCATCAGGTTTTGCCTGATGGGCTTTTTGTTTAGAGAAGTCTTGAGCAACAAGCCTGTTTTAATTTTGGCTGTTGGGCGAGGGATTGTGTAAACTTTTTAGACATCGACCCGCTGCTGAGTCAGATCCCAAAGTTGTTTAGACTCACTTAAGCTGATGATTTTTTGGTATTAAAGGTTTTGCGATGACGTTTTCCCGCTTCAGAACAATCAGTCTTCAGATGGTCTGGTTTTGGCTGATATTGGCTCTGCCAGTCTTAGCCCAGACTAGCTCAAGTTTGATTCCGAGTTCTCTGCCACTCAGCTTGCCCAGCCCAGCTGCCAGCCCTGTCAACGCTACAGCACCGGCAACTTTAGGCGTTGAGCTGATGCTTAAACAGGCCCAGAATCAGGTGAGACAAAGCCGCAGCAGCACCTTGTTTGAATTACGTCATAACACCTTTAGCCTTGAAACGCTTGAACAGATGCTGGTAGATCTAAGCCTGCTGCCGCACCACATCACAGCCTGGTTCTCTCAAATCATGGATCAGGGTTTTAATGAAGAGCAAGCTCGGTTTCTAGCACTCCTCTTAGTACTGGTCGTGTTATTTGGCATTTGTCTCATTGCAGAAAACCATTTGCGTTTGCTGGCAGGCTGGGTCAATCAAAGGGTCCCAGAGCGTTGGTCGAGCTGGGAAAAACGCATCATTGAAGCCATTATCAAACTTGGCATTCAGGCGATCCCCTACAGTCTCCTGATTGTGCTCTTAACTGCCGCAGTAGAAGACTTTCCCCAAAATGCCCTGTTAAAAGCAGCAATAGAATTGCTTTGGCTGTTTGTGGCCTATCGCTGTTTGCACTTATTGCTGTATGTGCTACTGCAGCCCTATCGTGAACAGGCCAGTGATCCAGAGTTAGCTGACCAGGCCAAAAGCTGGTATTTACAAAGCCGTTTGATTTTGTGGGGTGGCTGCACTTATTTAGGTTTGATTACAGGCTTAAAACATACGGGCTATAACCCTGACGCGATTAGCCTGATGTATTTTATTTTTGGCTGCACCAGCTTGATAATAGGCTGCTTTTTAATGGTGCAAAAGAAAACCTTTTTTAACTTATTGCCCCAGATTGACGAGCCTGTCTACAAAAAATTTGTCAGCTACTTTGAGCGCTTTTATCTGGCAATCTGTGCCTATACGATCACGTTAGCCAGCGTCTGGTTAGTGGGCTATAAAAATCTGGCCCGCCTGCTGTTTCTCCATTCCTGGGCTGTTTTAGGCTGTATCTTAAGTTTTACGCTGATCTATCGTTTTACCCATCATCTGGCCAATCGCTCACTGTCTCAGCGCATAGCCAAACCGGTTTTACGCCTGAGCCTGATTATTGAAGTCTGGTTATTAGGGATTGGCCTGTTAAATCTATTGGGAATCAATGCTGATGTGGTGAATATTTTAGCGACACCCTTTGCCCGTATTGGCCAAAACACTATCAGCATTTTTTCTTGTCTCAACGCTCTGATTGTGATGGCGATTTTCTGGCTGGTTGCAGATATTGTCACATCTGTTTTAGAAGACAATCTGATGCCAGCTTGGGGTACCGATCCGGTCTACGCCCAGATGATTTCAGTCAGCGCTTTTTATTTTTTAGTGAGCTTTGGAATTTTAAGTTCTCTGCTTGTAGCAGGCTTAGACCTCTCTGTTTTATTTGTGTTTTCAGGTGCTTTAGGTATTGGCCTAGGCTTTGGTTTACAGGGCATTGCCCGTAATTTTGCCAGTGGCCTGATTCTGGTCTACACAGGCATGGCCAAAAAAGGGGATGTCATCAAAGTCGGAGACTTTACCGGCACGATTCAAAACCTCAACTGGAAGCGGGTTCACTTACAGACACTCGATAAAGTTGACGTGATGATTCCCACCAGTCAGCTGATTGAACAGCCGATTACCAACTGGACTTACACAAGTAATCTGGTGAGAGTCAGACTGCCGATTGGGGTGTCATATGAGGCAGAACCTGAACAGGTTAAAGCCGTGCTGCTCGAAGCTGCTGACCAGCATGCCGAAGTCTTAAAAGAGCCTGCGCCTGATGTCTGGCTGAATAATTTTGGCGATAGCGCCATCAATTATGAGCTCTTGATGTGGGTTGATTATAATCAAATTGGGCTGACCCGTTTGCAAGGAGAGCTCAACTTCATTATTTATAAGCTGTTTAAACAGCACCAGATAGACATCCCTTACCCACAACGCACGGTTTATATCAAACAATGGCCCGAACAAGCTCAGCAGATCTCAGTAATGGAGCCACATCTTCCCCATCCAGCTGAGCCAGCTGAAACAGATATCAGTCCGGCAACCAGTGAGTCTCAGACTCAGCCCGAACAATCCGCCTAAACGTGCGCTTAAAGCCTGACCTGGTGACAATCGAGTGATTGAAGGGCTGCTTCTCAGTCAGCAGCCCTTTTAGCTGAGCCAAAAGTTTGTTGCTGAACAAGCCTGATGTCAGGTTTAAAATCCCTGAGTTCAAAAGTGTGGGTCAGCTAAAAAAATCATCAATTAAAATCTTAAGTGTCTGCATCATCCTGACATATAGAGGTCATCAAAGCCCACGATTTAATTAGCTGCAAAACATTCATCAAGTCTTAAAGCAAAGATTTATCTAACCAATCCAAAAGATATCAAGAGAATGTTACTGAAATACTTTTGCATTCATCATTAAAAACAAAGGAATCACTGTTCATAAAAGTTTTAACTGCTGCTCTTTTACTGCTGAGTCTGGTTGCCTGCACTCCTGCTGAGTCTCCTAACGCACCTGCCCCTGCTGAAGGCAGCACTGCAGTTTCTGCAGAAACCACCCGCCCTGACGCAGGTGAAGCAACGGCCAATCCTGATCAGGCCGCAACTGGCGATGCAAGCCCTGAAGCAGCCGCTCCGGTTG